>NZ_JAAKTL010000004.1:0-234976 GCF_049174415.1 Aeromonas sp. 601039 | reverse complement strand
GAAGCGAGCCCTGAGATGAGTCATCCCTGACCCCTTGAGGGTCCTAAAGGGCCGTTGGAGACCACAACGTTGATAGGCGGGGTGTGTAAGTGCAGCGATGCATTGAGCTAACCCGTACTAATTACCCGTGAGGCTTAACCATACAACACCCAAGAAGTGTTCTAAGGCTTGTAGCAGATACCAAGCGAACTACTCAAATTCAGTGGTAATGACAAAGCAAACTAGCCAAGTTGTTATTCACGTCAGCTTTCCAAGATTGAAGAATTTGCCTGGCGGCCATAGCGCCGTGGAACCACCTGATCCCATGCCGAACTCAGAAGTGAAACGCGGTAGCGCCGATGGTAGTGTGGCATTCGCCATGCGAGAGTAGGACACTGCCAGGCACCCAATTAAACGGTGATGTGAAAACACATAGCCGGCTGCGAGGTGACACCTCAGAAGAAGCAGCAGAAGATTTAGCGAAAGCTAACCGAATGCGGAGCGGTAGTTCAGTCGGTTAGAATACCGGCCTGTCACGCCGGGGGTCGCGGGTTCGAGTCCCGTCCGCTCCGCCACTAATTTGAAGGCCTTCCCTGATGGGAAGGCCTTTTTGCTATGGGCGGTTTTTGCCCATAAGTCCCACTGGTTTGCACACCAGAACCAACACAAAGCCCAGTCTGACGACTGGGTTTTGATGTTTTTAGCCTGCTGGTGAGCTGCCGATATCCCACCGCGATGGCAATACCTTCCCCCTTTTGGCGCTCTTGCTACTGTTTCCAGCTCTGTATCGCATCACACCCCACCTGCATGACGATTAAATCAGGCCATCTTGCAACGGTACGTCATCGCTTCCACTTGTTTGTGTAATCCCCTTTTTTGCTTATGGATTTATTCCATTAAAACAGTCTCTTATCAAGAATGAGCGATTCTGCTGCAGGAATACCACATGAATCAAATGATAATGATTATTGTTTGAATGATTCTGGCGAGGTCGTTACAATGCGGGCTGATTAATAAAGTGCTTTTCAAATGAGCCTTTTCTAATGCTGCGTCTGGCCGGATGCTAGGGCGTTGTAATGAGTGAAGTAAGGGAATACGTCACCTTCCTACTAATAATGTTCAGGCTAAAACATGACAACAGTGAAACCGAACAAGCTTGCCTTGTTGATCTGCTCCCTTCTTGCGACCCAGGCCTATGCTGCCGAACAAGAGGTGATGGTCGTCACCGCTTCCGGCTTCCAGCAGAAGATTGAAGACTCTGCCGCCTCCATCTCCGTGATTACCCGTGAGCAGCTGGAAAAGCGGGCCTATCGCGATGTGACTGACGCCCTGAAGGATGTTCCCGGTGTGGTGGTGACCGGTGGTGGCAGCAGCAGTGATATCAGCATTCGCGGTATGGGCTCGAAATACACCCTGATGCTGGTTGATGGCAAGAAGGTGGATAGCCGTGGCACTCGCCCGAACAGCGATGGTCCGGGTATCGAGCAGGGCTGGCTGCCGCCACTGCAGGCGATTGAGCGCATTGAGGTCGTCCGTGGTCCCATGTCATCCCGTTATGGTTCCGATGCCATGGGGGGCGTGATTAACGTCATTACCCGCAAGACCACCGGTCTGGCTTGGCAGGGCTCGGTTCACGCTGATTCGACCTTCCAGGAGAACAAGGATGCCGGCAATAGCTTCCAGACCGATGCCTATACCGCAGGTTCACTGATCGATGGCGTGTTGGGGCTGCGTTTTCACGGTCAGCTTGCTCATCGTGGTGAAGACAAATTTACCCAGGGTTTTGCCGAGCAAGAGACTCGCAGTGGCACGGCGGTGCTCAGCTTCAAGCCTGATGACCATAACCGCTTCGATCTGGAAGCCAGTCGTAGTCTGCAGGATCGGGATCGCACGGCCGGCAATTCGCTGGCTGCCAAGGCGAAAGATAGCCTTAACCGATACGAGCGCACCAACTATGCGCTGACCCATGATGGTCAGTATGATTTCGGCTCTTCCAGCAGCTATCTGCAGCAGGAGACCAACACCAATCCCGGCCGCCAGATGGAGCTCACCAACACCATCGCCGATACCCACACCCAGTTCATTCTGGGGGATCACTACCTGAGCGTCGGTGGGCAGTATCGTTATGAGGATCTGCACGATCAGGGCAATACCCTGAAAGTGGCCAACCCTGCCGAGCAGCTGACCCGCTGGAGCTGGGCGATGTTTGTCGAGGATGAGTGGTCACTCACTGACAGCTTTGCCCTGACCGGTGGCGCCCGCATGGATCGGGACCAGAACTACGGTTCTCACTGGAGCCCGCGTCTCTACGGCGTTTGGCATCTGGATGATAGCTGGACCCTGAAAGGAGGCGTATCGACCGGTTACCGCTCTCCTGACTTGCGAATGTCGGCGGCCAACTGGGGTCAGGTCACCGGTGGTGGCAGCCTGGATGGTATGCTGGTCGGTAACCCGGACCTCAAACCCGAGACTAGCGTGAGTGAAGAGATCGGCCTGCTGTGGAACGGTCATCAGGGCTTCAACGCCGGGGTTACCCTGTTCAACACCGACTTCAAGAACAAGATCTCCGAAGTGCGTCGCTGCACCAGCAAGAGTGATCCCGCCTGTACCCTCAATGGTCACAGTTATGACTTCATCAGTGATCGGGTCAACGTCGACAAGGCGAACATGCGCGGTGTCGAGGGGATGATGGATTGGGCCATCAATGAGGATTGGTCGGTCAGCTCCAGCTACACCTTTACCCAGTCCGAGCAGAAGAGTGGTCCACTGGCGGGTCATGCCCTCAACCAGATGCCCCGTCACATGTTCAACGGCAGTGTTGACTGGCAAACCACCGAGGATCTCAGCCTCTGGTCACGGGTAAACTTCCGTGGCGAGACCTCCGAGTACCTGAGCCGGGTCAAGATGGCGGAGGGGACTCCTTCCTACACCTTCTTTGACATGGGCCTGGTCTACAAGGCCAACAAGCATCTGGATCTGACCGCCGGGGTCTATAACCTGTTCGACAAGATGGTGGATTACAGCAGCTATGGCACTGTACTGGATGGTCGCCGCTACAACCTGGGCGTGACCTACAACTTCTGATAGGGAACCTGTCATGCGGCCGCCATCTTCCGATGGTGGCCGTTTTTATTGCGCGTCCGTCAGGGTGCTATGCCTGATAGGAGGCGGCTTGCCAGGTATTGCGCCCCCGTCCCTTGGCCTGATACATGAGGGCATCAGCCTGCCGTAGTAGCTGGTCGGCATCAGCCTCTCTCTCTGCGGCTACCCAGACTGCCCCGGTGCTGATGGATAGTGTCACTGCACTATTGTCGGTGTACAGAGTTTGTTGATTGCACTCCTGACAGAGGCGTTTGGCCCACTGCTCTGTCTCTGCCAGCGTGGCCAGCGGCAGCAGCAGGCAAAACTCCTCGCCGCCGATGCGGGCCAGCAGAGCCTCTTCGGGCAACAGGTTGGTCACAGTCGTGGCCAGCTTTTCCAGCAACAGATCCCCGATGCCATGACCAAAGCGGTCATTGGTCTCCTTGAAGTGATCCACATCGAACAGCAGCAGAGCACAGGGATCCCCACTTGCCAGCTGTTGCTCCATGGCAGGCATGAATGCCCGTCGGTTGAGCAGGCCGGTCAGGGGGTCGGTACTGGCTTGTTTCTCCAGTCTGGCGTTGGCGCGGCTCAACTCGGTGGTGCGGCTGGCAACGGCGCGGCGCAATTGCACTATGTAGGCCACCATGATCAATGCCCCAGCAAGCAGTAGCCAGGGACCGAGATGGATGGGGTAGACGGTTTCGACATGCATCCACTTGCGGATGATCCGCTCCCGATCGCTCTCTTTGAGCTTGGCGAACCCCTCTTCCAGCCGGTTTAACAGGGCAAGGTCGCCCTTTCTCACCGCAAAGCGGATCTGGTCAGTATAGAGGTGGCGAACCGGAATAAAGCGGGTGGGATCGTCCGAGGTATAGATGTAGAAGTTGGCGACCTGCAGATCGGCGATAAAGGCCTTAATGTCGCCCCGAAAGGCCGCCGCCAGCAGGGTGTCATTGTCGTCGAAGGTCTGCAGTTGGGTGCCGGGGAAGTAGCGTCTGGCGTAATACTCCTCGTAGCCACCGGCTACCACACCGACCGTTTCATGGAGCAGGTAGTAGTGGACATCGGTGCCGCGCAGTTCGCTCGAGAAGAAGAGTTGGGAGTCGAGCTGGGCGAGAGGCCGGCCATAGTCGAACAGTTTGTCCCGCTCCGGTGACCAGAGCAGTCCGGCGTGAACATCCGCTTTCCCCTCATGGAGCAGGTCGAGAGAGCCTTGCCAGTCGACCAGCCTGAACTCGATCTTCTGGCCGGTGACCCTGGCATATTCACGCCACAAATCGATCAGCAGGCCATCCGGCTGGCCCGACTCATTGATATAGGAGAAGGGCTGCCAGGCTTTGGAGTTGGTAATGATGATCGGCTCTTCCGGGGCTTTGGTCCAGGCAGGCAGGGCAAGGGCGAGCAGCAGGAGCCCCCACCCGATACTGACTATGACTCCTGTCCTGGAAGAGGCCATCCTTGCTCCAATCCGTTGCCGTATACCGTCCCGTGGTCACCGATTATCACCGTCTTTCTGATCGAAGAACAAGCGCTCAAATGATGAAGTTTGCATGATGCAAATGGCGCCATGACAAGGCTGGCGGATAGAGTAACTACTTACAGCGGCAGGCTGATCCGCGCCTCCAGTCCCCCCTGTGGCCGATTGAGCAGGGTCAACTCGCCGCCGTGCTGATGCACCAGAGTGCGGGCAATTGAGAGCCCGAGCCCCACGCTGCCGGACTCGGTGTTGCGCGCTTCATCGAGCCGCACGAACGGCTTGAACACATCCTCGAGCCGCGCCGGATCGATCCCCGGCCCGTTATCGCAGACCCGGATCAACAGCTCCTCCTTGCGCCGCTCCAGCGACACTTCGGCGCTGCCGGCATATTTGATGGCGTTGCCGATCAGGTTCTGCAGCACCCGGCGCAGGGTGTTGGCTCGGCAGGCGTAGACCTCTTTGCCCTCCGCCAGACAGGTGACCGGCTGGCCGGTATCGGCATAGTCATCGCACAGGCTGACCAGCAGGCTGACCAGATCCAGCTCGCGGGTGGCCTCCTGCTGCCCCTCCTCGCGGGCAAAGCTGAGGGTGGCCGCCAGCATCTGCTCCATCTGCTGCAGGGTCTGCTGGATGCGCTCCTTGTCCTCGCCATCGGCCAGAAACTCGGTGCGTAGCCGCAGGCTGGTGATGGGGGTGCGCAGGTCGTGGGAGATGGCCGCCAGCATCCGGGTTCTGTCCTGCACGAAGCGGTCGAGCCGGGTGTGCATCCGGTTGAAGGCCTGAATCGATTCGCGGATCTCGGTCGGTCCCTCTTCTTTCAAGGGTTCGATATCCTCGCCCCGCCCGAGCCGCTCCGCATTGCCTGCCAGCTGCTTGAGGGGGCGGGTGGCACGGCGAAACAGCAGCACCATCAGCCCGATCACCAGACTGGCGACCAGCATCAGGTTGAGGGTGGTCTGCCACGACCAGCTGCCCGCCTCCTTGTCGACCAGCGAGCTGAACTGCAGCCAGCCCCCCTGGGGCAGTTCGATGGAGCCATAGAGCCGCATATCTCGTGGCGGGGGCGGCCCCTTGCGATCCCGCATCATGCGGGCATGATGTTCCCACGCTTTGCTGCGCTGATTATCCTCTTTCAGCTCGGCGCTGATCTCGACAGTGAGGCCGGGGGGATAGTTGAGGCGCGAGCGCACCAACTGCTCGAAGCGGGGGCTGCGGTTATCCGGTTGCAGCGGTTCGTCGGAGAGGCGCAGCAGCAGGGTTTCGCTGCGGCTCGCCTTGAGGATCTCGTCATAGAGGGACGGGGGGGAGAGGGAGAGCAGCCTGACCACTGAGATGATCCGCTGCATGGCGTTGCGGCTGTTGACGAAGCCGAGCGCCTCCTCCCGATCCGTGCGGTAGATCTGGATACTGAGCAGCTGGATCAGGATCAACCCTGCCAGCGCCACCAGAATGATCTGGCCGGTCAGCCCCTTGGGCCACATCCGTGCCCACAGTCGTCGCAAGGTGCCCACTGCTTAAACCTGCGTCACGTCGGCGGAGAACATATAGCCGCCACCCCAGATGGTCTTGATCAGCTCCGGATTCTTGGGATCCCGCTCCAGCTTGCGACGCAGGCGGCTCACCAGGGTATCGATGGCGCGATCGAAGGCCACCGCCTCGCGGCCACGGGCCAGATCCAGCAGTTGATCCCGGCTCAGCACCCGCTGCGGGCGTTCGAGAAACACCTTGAGCAGATCGAATTCGGCGGTGGAGAGGCTCAGGCCCACCCCATCCTCATCGACCAGCTCCCGGCGATTGACGTCGAGCAGCCAGCGATCGAAGCGCAGATCCCGGGTCAGGGTCTCGGTGGCGGGCTGGGTCTCGGCCTGGGTGCGGCGCATCACCGCCTTGATCCGCGCCAGCAGCTCGCGCGGGTTGAAGGGCTTGGCCAGATAGTCATCAGCCCCCATCTCCAGCCCTATGATACGGTCAGTCTCTTCCCCCATGGCAGTGAGCATGATGATGGGCAGGTTCGATTTGACCCGCAGCTCGCGGCAGAGGGTCAGACCATCTTCACCCGGCATCATCAGATCCAGCACCAGCAGGTCGAACTCCCGCTCCTCCAGCAGCCGTTTCATCTCCTTGCCATCTCGGGCGCAGCTGACTCGCAGGCCGTGCTGTTCGAGAAAGCGTTTCAACAGATCGCGGATCTCGCTGTGGTCGTCGACCACCAGAATGTGGGTGTTGCCCTGGTTCATGAATACCTCCCCTGCTTGGCGTTGGCACGAGTATACGAAAATACGCTGCACGGTTTGTGTCAAAGTGTGCCAGATCCGCACGATGCCACACTCTGCTACAAAAAAGGGCGATGCTGGCAAAGTTCAGACACCGACAGGGTGTTTACTTGAGGGCAAGGCAAGAGCGCCGAACCAGAATCATCCCTACAGGAGATAGACCATGAAAAAGCTGACCAAAACCCTGCTGACCGCCACCCTGATCCTTGGCCTGCCGCTGGGCGCCTATGCGGCCAGTGAAGCGGCCCCCACCGGCCAGCCCGGTGCCATGGTGGATTGCCCGATGGACGGCGGCATGATGGGTGGCAAACACCACGGTGGCCGCCACGACAAGATGGCCCGCATGCAGAACATGACCCCGGAGCAGATCCAGGCCAACCTGCAGCAACGTTATGATCGCATCGAGGATCCTGCCAAGAAGGCGGAGTTCATCAAGAAGCTCAACGAGCGTGCTGCCGGTATGACCAAGCACGCCGAAGCGATGAAGCAGTTCGCCGAAGCGAACCAGTAACAGCGCCAGCTGTTATCAACCCAAGGGTGGCCGAGGCCACCCTTTTTGCGCTTACTGCGTTGAGCAGCAGATTGGTTGAACGCTGGTGATTGTCAATAAAAGAGGGGAGCCTGATGCTCCCCCCTCTTGCTATCTGTGTCGGTGCGAGTGTGCACGGATGAGCGAACTTAGCCCTGAGCCTTGTCGGTCAGGTCTACTTTCTTGACGGTTTCGCCTTCGAACTTGATGACCACGTTTTTCTTGGCGGCGTCGGTATCTTTCAGCAGGGTTTTGGTGGTTTCTGCCAGCAGCGGAGAGGCCTTGTTCAGGGCATCCAGATCATAGGTCCACACTTCCAGACCGGATTCAGTCTTGGTGGTGGCAGGAGAGCCCAGCTTATCTTTGACTGCCTGCTTGTTGGAGCCGCCTTCTTTGATATCCAGCGCCTTTTTGATGGCTTCGTTGGATGCGCTGTCCATGGCACCGGATACGGCAGTGCTGGCCGCATCCTTGACGCTGCTGGTGACGCTGTCGGTCAGCGAATCCATCAGGCCGGCATTGGCAAACAGGGGCAGGGTGGTGAGGGCAACCAGCAAACTCTTTTTCATTTTCTACAGCTTCCATGGGTTCAATGAGGCGGCTATGAAATCAGCAAAGATATTGGGCGTCAAGTGAGGCATGCAATTAACATTTCTGTTAACTGGATCTCATTTCTCACCAGTTGCAAATAGTTTTGGTATCTCCCGCACCAGCCAGCTTTTGGCCTTGCCCATGGTGTCTCGCCGCCAGGCCAGCACGACCTGGATCTGATGGCGATATTCGGGGCTGATCACCTTGAGTCGTCCGGCCCGGATGTCCTCCTCAATCCAGCTCTGTGGCATGGTGCCGACCCCGATCCCTGCCAGCAGGGCATCCCGTTTCTCCGTCATGGTGCTGACGGTGAGGCGCGGCTGCTTGTCCAGCAGGCGGTAGGTGAGCACCGGCTTGCGCAGCGCGGTATCGGCGACCGCGATGGCGCGGTAGCGGCGCAGGGTCTCGTCGGCCAAGGGTTCTGGCTCCTGATGTAGCGGATGATCGGGATGGGCGACGTAGAGCATCACCTCGTCCTTGATCACCTGATGCTTGATGCCGGTCATCATGATGTCCGGATTGATGGAGGAGATAAGCAGGTCGGCGCGGCCATCTTCCAGACACTCCCAGCTACCCGCCAGCACCTCGGCCCGCAGCCGCAGTCGGGTATCGGTCTGCTCGGTCAGTTTCTCCACCAATGGGTAGAGGGCCTGCACCGGGACCAGCGCATCGACGGCGACTGTGATGTCGGTCTCCCAGCCACGGGCCAGCGCCCGAGTTTCGCCTACCAGATGTTCGGCTGCCTCCAGCAGCACCCGGCCGCGCTCCAGCAGCATGCGCCCCGCCGGGGTGAACTTGGTGCGGTGGCCGCTGCGGTCAAACAGCATGGCATCCAGTTCGTCTTCCAGCTTCTGCACCGTATAGCTCAATGCCGAGGGCACCTTGCCCAGCTCGTCGGCCGCCGCCGCAAAGCTGCCGCGGCGGTCGATGGCGTCCAGCACCCGGATTGCCTCCAGGGTCAGCGCCCGCTCCTTGTTCGATTCCTTGGCCATTCCTCACCTTCAATTTTTTTGAATATGTTTGCCAGTTTATCTCGCTAACAAGTTAGGTCATGTCACTTTAATATTCAATCAACGCTTAGGCAGGAACGTCGAGCGGCCAAATATGCGGGTAGTTCCGTACTGTGACACACCAAATAGGTCTGTCTGACGTCGGTGAAAGAACAACACACTATTTGAATGACCTCTTGCATGGATGCATTGATTCTGGCCGAAAAGGCCTTGGCAATGACATATAAAACAAGAGAGTGAATGAACATGAAAAACGTAATCAAGATGCTGGCCGTTGCAGGCCTGATGACCACTGGTTTCGCCCAGGCTTCCGTACCGGCTGACTTCAATGCCATGCCCGGCGTGCTGTTTGTGAACTGGAACGCCACTGCCGCAATGGATGGCAAAGCCAATCCTATGCTGGAAGTGCGTGACGAGTCTGGCGATCTGCTGGCATCAGTCCACGCCAACCTGACAGGCACCCAGCAGGTGCGGATCCCGAGCCGTACCCAGGGCAACCTGACCGTCAGCCTGGCTGACCAGAGCAGCGAATACCGTATTCCGTTCGGTATCGGTAGCGGCAAACAGCGTTAATCAACCGTCCCGGTAGATGAGGAACACACCATGATGCAATTGAGAGCCGCAGAAGCGCGGGGCAAGGCCAACTTTGGCTGGCTGGACGCGCGCCACAGTTTCTCCTTCGGTCACTACTATGACCCGGAGTGGATGGGACACTCGGTACTGCGGGTGATCAATCAGGATCTGGTTGCGCCGGGTGGCGGATTCGCCACCCACCCTCACGCCAATATGGAGATCCTCACCTGCGTGCTGCAAGGCACCATAGAGCACAAGGACAGCCTCGGCCATGCCGAGCAGATCCCGGCAGGGGATTTCCAGCTGATGAGTGCAGGTAGCGGGATCCGCCACAGCGAGTACAACCCCTCGCAGACGGAACCCCTCTCCCTGTTGCAGATCTGGATCGAGCCGAACGAGTTCGGCACGCCACCCGGGTATCAGCAGAAGAAGATCGAGTCCAGACCGGGCATGACGCTGGTAGCGTCACCGGATGGCGAGGCGGGATCGCTGCGGATCCGCCAACAGGCCCGCGTATGGCGGCTGGAACTGGCCCCGGGCGAGACGCTCGAATGGGCACTGGCTGGCCGACACGGTTACCTGCAGATGATTTCAGGTACGCTTGCCGCCAACGGTCTGGCTGCCCGACCCGGCGACGGGGTACTCAGTCGTGATGAATACCGGTGGGAGCTGGTTGCGACCAGTGCCAGCCAAGCCCTGTTATTTGACCTACCCTGAAGCAGTCAGCGGTGATGTGACACAAACGAGGAATATGAAATGGACAAGATGAAAGATGTAGCGCTGCTGGCGGGTCGTGTACTGCTGGCGCTGATGTTCGTAATGGCGGGCTGGAGCAAGATCGGCGGCTATGCCGGTACTCAGGGCTATATGGAAGCGATGGGTGTGCCGGGCTTTATGTTGCCGCTGGTGATCCTGCTTGAGCTGGGTGGTGGCCTTGCCGTCGTGCTGGGTCTCTTTACCCGCAGCCTCTCCGTGCTGCTGGCCGGTTTCACCCTGATGGCTGCCTTTATTTTCCATTATCAGCCTGCAGAACAGATGCAGATGCTGATGTTTATGAAGAACGTCTCCGTTGCCGGTGGTTTCCTGGCGCTGGCGGCGGCCGGAGCAGGGGCTTTCAGTCTGGATGCCCGTCTCGGCAAAAACTGGTAATGCCCTGAAGAGTCAAGTTTTCCAATGCTTTTTGGCCGGTGCAACTGCACCGGCTTTTTTCTGTCTGCGTTTTCCGGATAGGTGAGGCGGCGCGTCAAATCTGCGGCGCCCCTCATGGTTCGGCGGTTTACCCGCCTGCTGGCCACAAGAGCCTTTTGCATCTTCCCCCTCGATCCCCGACAATTCTCACTCTTGTGAAGTGACGGAAATGGCTCGCCTTTTCCCTCGCCCCCTCTCATCCACAGGCGGGAATTGCTCATGTTTACCCTCTACCACTCCAATCAGCTGGATCTGCTCAAAGAACTGCTGGTGAGCCGCATCCGGCAGGCCCCTCTCTCTCACCCCTTCGATCGGGAGCAGATCCTGGTGCAGAGCCCGGGCATGGCCCAGTGGCTCAAGCTGGAGCTGGCCAAAGCGTTCGGCATCGCTGCCAATATCGACTTTCCGCTGCCCGCCAGCTTTATCTGGGAGATGTTCACCCGGGTGCTGGCGGATGTGCCGCGTCAGAGTCCCTACAACAAGGGTTCCATGAGCTGGCAGCTGATGACCATTCTGCCCGCCTTGCTGGAGCGCCCCGCCTTTGCCCCGCTCGCCGCCTATCTGGGCGGGGGAGATGAGGTGGATCCTGCCCAGGATCCCGAGCAGGTGCGGTTGTGGCAGCTCTGCCAGAAGGTGGCGGATCTCTTTGACCAGTATCTGGTCTACCGGCCGGACTGGATCGCCCGCTGGGAAGAGGGGGAAGGATTGAGTCAGGAGCTGGCCGGGGTGAGCGGTCAGGACTGGCAGCCGGAGCTGTGGCGCGAGCTGGTGGCTCGCACCCTGGCGCTCTCTCCGAGCGGTTACCACCGTGCCAACCTCTACGAGGAGTTTATCCACGAGCTGGCGCGTACCGCCGATCTGCCGGGCAAGCTGCCGCAGCGGGTCTTCGTGTTTGGCATCTCGGCGCTGCCGCCGCGCTATGTGGAGGCACTGCTGGCCCTCGGTAGCCGACCGGAGGTGGAGGTACATCTGTTCGTCACCAACCCCTGCCGCTACTACTGGGGAGATCTGCTGGATCGCAAGACCTTGGCGCGCCTCGAAAACAAGCTCAAACCCGGCACCGATATCGAGACATTGCAGGGCCCCGCCAACCCGCTGCTCGCCTCCATGGGCAAGCTGGGGCGCGACTACCTGCACCAGCTGATGGAGCTGGAGGTGCCGCAAATCGAGGCCTTCGTCGATATCGACGAGGTGGATGGCAAAGGCAATGTCAGCCTGCTGCGCGCCATCCAGAAGGATGTGCTGGAGCTGGCCGAACGGGGCGCCGGTCAGTTCGATCTCGACAGCAGCCACCACAAGAGCCCGATCGATCCGGCGGATGGATCCTTGCAGATCCACGCCTGCCACGGCCCGATGCGGGAGCTGGAGGTGCTGCACGACCGGCTGCTGGCGCTGTTCGAGCAGGACCCGTCCCTCACCCCGAAAGACGTGGTGGTGATGATGCCGGATGTGAACAGCTACGGCCCCTATATTCAGGCGGTGTTTGGCGCGCGCGGTCAGATCCCGTTTGCGGTCTCGGATCGGGCTGCGAGTCAGGAGAGCCCGCTGCTGCAAAGCTTCCTCGCCCTGCTCAGGCTGCCCAACGCCCGCTTCGGGGCGGGGGAGCTGCTCGCCATTCTCGAGGTGCCCGCCGTGCTGCGCCGCTTCGAGCTGGATGACGACGAGTTCAACCAGCTGCGGGTCTGGGTGCAGGAGACCGGCATCCGCTGGGGGCTGGATGACAGCTACCCCGTCCGTTTCGATCTGCCGCCCATGTCCGGCAACAGCTGGCTGTTCGGCCTGCGCCGCATGCTGCTCGGCTTCGCCATGGGGGATGGCGAGCCGGTGGCGGGCATCTTGCCCTACGCCGACATCGAGGGTCAGCAGGGGCTGGCACTCGGCAAGCTCGCCTGGTTTGTCGATTCGCTGGCAGAATTCCTGCCCCGCCTGCAACAGGCGCAGCCGCTGGCCGATTGGAACGCCTGCCTGCTGGCGCTGCTGGAGCGCTTCTATCTGGCCGACGAGGATGAAGAGCGTCAGCTCCAGCTCATTCGCAGCCAACTGGCCGAGTGGCAGACCCGGCTTGGCGAGGCCCGCTTCGAGCAGCCCATCACCGCCGATCTGTTGCAGGACTACCTCGGCAGCGTGCTGGGAGAGTCCCGCTCCAGCCAGCGATTCCTCGCCGGTCAGGTCAACTTCTGCACCCTGATGCCGATGCGCTCCATCCCCTTCAAGCAGGTCTGTCTGCTAGGCATGAACGATGGCGTCTACCCGCGCACCCTGGCCCCCATGGGGTTCGATCTGATGGCGGTGGCGTCGCGGCGCGGGGATCGCTCCCGTCGCGATGATGACCGCTACCTCTTCCTCGAGGCGCTGTTGAGTGCCCAGCAGGGGCTCTATATCAGCTATCAGGGCTTCAGCGCGCAGGACAACAGCGACAAGGTGCCCTCGGTGCTGCTGGCGGAGCTGATCGACTATGTGCGGCAGGGCTTTGTGCTGGCGGGGGATGAGGATCTGGACGATGAAACCTCTGGCAAGCGGCTGCTCAACCACCTGATGGTGGCGCACCCGCTCACCCCCTACAGCCGCAATTACTTCTACCCGGAGGCGGATTCGCGCCTCTTTACCTATGCCTCCGACTGGCTGCCCGCCCTCAATCCGGTGCGTGGCGCGGCCAACTTCCAGAGCGGCGAGCTGCCTCTCCCCCCCGAATGGGGCAAGGAGCAGGGGCTGGAGCTGGCGGAGCTGCTGCGCTTCTATCGCCAGCCCACCAAATATTTCCTCAACCGCCGTCTCAAGGTGTGGTTTGAGCTGAACGAGGCCAACATCGAGGACAGCGAGCCGTTCGAGCTGGATGGCCTGCAACATTACCAGCTGAAAGATCTGCTGCTCGATGCCCATCTGGCGGAAGGTGAAAGTACCGAGCGTCGCGAGCGGTTGCAGCTCACCGGCCTGCTGCCGCAAGGCTGGTTCGGTAGCCTGCTGCTGGACGATCTGGATGCCGAGATGGGCAAGCTGGCGGATCGGCTGCGGCCATGGGTTGCTGCCAATGAGTCAGAAAAGCAGGCGGTGGAGATCGATATCTCCCTCACTCAGGGCCAGCTGCAAGGGTGGATCGACACCCAGAAGGGGCGCTTGCTGGTGGTCAAACCCGGCAGCTTCAACGGCAAGGATCTGCTGCTGGGCTGGATCCAGCACCTCTGCCTCTCATTGAGCGGCGCCCCCGGCGACACCCTGCTGTTCGATGCCAAACAGAGTCTGCGACTGCCTGCGCTCGCTGCCGACGAGGCGCGCCCCAAGCTGGCGGCTCTGGTGGCGTGCTGGGCACAGGGGATGAAGCGGCCGCTGCCGTTTTTCCCCAACACCGCATGGGATTGGCTCAAGGCGATCGAGAAGGATCCCGACAAGCCGGAGGCGGCCGACAAGGCGGCCCTCACCCGTTTCAACGGTGGCTGGATGATCAATGGGGAGGGGCAAGACGTTTACGTCGCCCGCTGCTTCCCCGAACTCGATGACGAGGTGCTTGGTCAGTTGCAGGCGCTGGCCCGCGAACACCTGACCCCGCTGCTCAAGACCCTGGAGGAGCTGAAATAATGGCTGACCCGCTCAATACCCTGCGTTTTCCCCTCCATGGTGAACGACTGATCGAAGCCTCCGCCGGTACCGGCAAGACCTACACCATCGCTGGTCTCTACCTGCGCCTGCTGCTGGGCCACGGCCCCATGATCGGTGAGGGCGCCGATGCCGGTCAGCCCAGCGCCCACGAGCGGCCGTTGTCAGTGACCGAAATTCTGGTGGTGACCTTTACCGAAGCGGCCACCGCCGAGCTGCGCGGGCGGATCCGCGGCCGCATCCACGAGGCGCGCCTCGCCTTTATGCGCGGCCATAGCAATGACGCTCTGTTGAACATGCTGCTGGCCGAGGTGGACGATCACGAGCTGGCGGCCCGCCGCCTGCTGGCCGCCGAGCGGCAGATGGACGAGGCGGCGGTCTTTACCATCCACGGCTTCTGCCAGCGGATGCTCAAGCAGAATGCCTTCGAGTCGGGCGCCCTCTTTGAAACCGAATTTCTCACCGACGACAGCCAGCTCAGGCTGCAGGCGGTGAGCGACTACTGGCGTGCCGAGTTCTATCCGGTGGATAAAGCCCTCGCCAGCGCGGTGCGCGCGCTCTGGCCGAGCCCCGCCGCCCTGCTGCGGGAGATAGGCAGCTGGCTCGACAACAGCGAGCTGGAGATCCATCCCGCGCTGGGGGACGAGACCCTCGCCGCCCGCCATCAGGCGGCCATGAGCCGCATCGCGGCGGTGAAGAGTGAATGGCTGGCGCAGATGGACGAGATCCGCCGCCAGACCGACGGCCAGATCAGCCGCTACACCGGCAAGAACTACGAAGGGTGGCTTGCCAAGATAGCCGACTGGGCACAGGACGAAGCCAGTGGTTACGCCATTCCCAAGGAGCTGGAGCGCTTCGGCCAGACGGTGCTGGAGGAGAACCTCAAGAAGGGGGGCGCAGTGCCGACCCTGCCGCTGTTCGGCCAAATCGATGAACTGCTGGCGAGCCGCCCCGGTATTCGGGATCTCATCCTGCAACGGGCGGCCAAGGTGGTGCGCAGCCGGATGCAGGCGAGCAAGCGTCAGGCTCATCAGCTCTCGTTCGATGACCTGCTCAAAGACCTCGATGGGGCGCTCGGCTCCAGCCTTGGCGAGCGGCTCTGTGAGCGCATTCGCGCCACCTATCGGGTGGCGATGATCGACGAATTTCAGGATACCGACCCCCAGCAGTACCGCATCTTCCATCGCCTCTACGGCGGCCACACAGACACGGCGCTGTTGATGATCGGTGACCCCAAGCAGGCCATCTACGGCTTTCGCGGCGCCGACATCTTTACCTACATTCAGGCGCGGCGAAATGTGAGCGCCCACTACACCCTCGGGCGCAACTGGCGCTCCAGCAGTGCGCTGGTGGGGGCGGTCAACGGCCTGTTCGAGCGGGCGAAAGATCCCTTTATCTACGAGGCGGATATCCCCTTCCTGCCGGTGGAGGCGCAGGGCAAGAGCAAGGCGCTGCTGCTCGATGGCGCCACCGCACCCGTGCTCCACTGCTGGCAGCTGACCGGCCAACCCACCTTCAATCGGGGGGATTACCAGAGCAAGATGGCCCGCGCCACCGCCGCCGAGATCCACCGCCTGCTGACCCTGGCCCGCGAGGGCAAGGCGCTGATCGGTGACAAGGCGGTGAAGGCCGGGGATATCGCCGTGCTGGTGCGCACTGGCGCCGAGGGCAAGCTGGTACAGCAGGAGCTGGCGCGGCTCGCCATCGCCTCCGTCTATCTGTCGAACCGCGAGAGCGTGCTGGAGCAGACGGAGGCGCGGGAGATCCTGCTGATTCTGCACGCCTGCCAGAACCCGAGCGAAGAGCGCAGCCTGCGGGCGGCGCTGGCGACCGGCCTGTTTGATCTCGATGCCAAGGCGCTCGATGGGCTGGCCAGCGACGAGCGGGCGTGGGAGAGCGCGGTACAGGAGTTTATGGAGTACCGCAAGATCTGGCACCGCCGCGGCGTGCTGGCCATGCTGCGGGCCCTGCTGCACCGGCGCAATCTCGCCTCTTCGCTTTTGGCGAGCCCCTATGGCGAGCGGCGGCTGACCAACTTCCTCCATCTTGGCGAACTGCTGCAACAGGTGAGCAGCGAGCTGGACGGGGAATATGCCCTGCTGCGCTGGCTGGGGGAGGCGGTGAGCCGCCCCAACGGGCAGGATGCGGAGCAGGTACTGCGGCTCGAATCCGAGCGCAAGCTGGTGCAGATAGTCACCATCCACAAATCCAAGGGGCTGGAGTACCCGCTGGTGTTTCTGCCCTTTATCTGCAGCCACAGAACCGCCGAGACCCCGCTCTATCACGAGGCGGACGAGGCGGGCAATCGCACCATTCTCGATCTGACCGGTGCCGAGGGCTCCCTGGCGGAGGCCGACCGCGAGCGCCTTGCCGAAGATTTGCGGCTGCTCTATGTGGCGCTGACCCGGGGCGTCTACGCCACCTGGCTGGGGCTGGCGCCGGTGCGGGCGGGAGCAGGCAAGTCGGAGAAGACCGACCTGCACCACACCGCCATCGGTTACCTGCTGCAAAAGGGCGAGGAGGGGGATGCGCAGACGCTGGCGACCGCCCTCACCGAGCTGGCACAGGCGCTGCCCGGGGTGGCTGTCGGTGAGCCCTCGCTCACCCGTCCGGCCCCGCTGCCGCCAGAGGAGGAGCAACTGGGCGAGCCGCAGGTGCGCCACTTTACCGGTACCCTTGAGCGGGACTGGTGGATCAGCTCCTACTCCGGGCTGGCGGCGCAGGGCCACGGCCACAGCAAGGGCGTACTCGCCAATCCCGGCTTCGATGACGAGGTGGTGACCGAGGCGGCTGTATTGGCTTCCGAGCAACCGGAAGAGGCGCCCCAGCCCTCCATCTTCACCTTCCCTAAGGGCGCGCGCCCCGGCACCCTGCTGCACAGCCTGTTCGAGACCATCGACTTTCAAAGTGCCGGCGGCGAGCCGCTGGCAGAGCATATCGCCACCCTGCTGGCGCAAGACGGTTTCGACGAGAGTTGGGCCCCGGTGCTGCAACAGCAGGTCGAAGCGGTGCTGGATACCCCGCTGGAAACAGGCTTTGGTGAACCGGTGCGGCTGCGGGATCTGGCCCCCGAGCGCAAGCAGGTGGAGCTGGAGTTCTTCCTGCCCATGGGGCGGGTGACGGCACCGGCGCTGACCGCCATCTGCCAACAGCACGACCCGCTGTCGCGGGGCAACAAGCCGCTCAGCTTTGCCACCGTGCAGGGGATGCTCAAGGGCTTTATCGATCTGGTGTTCGAGTGGCAGGGGCGCTGGTATCTGCTCGACTACAAATCGAACCACCTCGGCATGAGCCCGGCCGATTACAGCCGTTCGGCGCTGGAGCGGGCGATGGCCGAGCACCGCTACGACCTGCAATACCAGCTCTACTCGCTGGCGCTGCACCGGCTGCTCACCCTGCGCCTGCCGGGATACGACTTCGAGCAGCACTTTGGCGGCGTTTTCTATCTGTTCCTGCGCGGCATGCCGCAGGGGGGCATTTTCCATACCCGCCCGAGCCGTGAACTGGTGCTGGGGCTGGATGAGTTGTTTAGAAACGGTGATCGCTCTGGCAGTGTTTCATCAGCAGAATTAAACGAGGTAGAGGCATGAGCGGCACCATGATCAGCACCGCAGCCAGCGCAATGATGGTTGAACGGCTCAAGGCCCTGGCGCTGGCGGGCCGCATCCGCCAGCTGGATCTGCAATTTGCCCGGCTGGTGGCCGATCTTGGCGGCAGCCCCGAGCTGGTGCTGGGGGCGGCGCTCGCCTGCTTCGAGCTGGGGCGCGGCCATGTCTGTTTGCCGCTTGAAATGTTGACTGCCGGATCCCTGCGCCCGTTCGGGCTGGATCCCCAGCAGAGCCGGGATCTGTTGGCTGATCTGGCGGATCCTGCCCGCTGGCCCGCCCTGTTTGCGGCAAGCCCGCTGGTTGGCTGTGAGCAGGATGACGGGCTCGCCCCGCGCTGGCCGCTGCGGTTGTGGCACGGGCGGCTCTATCTCACCCGCTACCACGATTTTGAACTGGGGGTGGCCCGCCATCTGCGCGCCCTGAGTGAGCGCGCCGAATGGCCGGAGATAGCCCCGGCCCTGTCGCGGCTGTTTGCACGCGACTACGGGCTGGTGTTCGCGGCGCTGCTCAAGGCCCGCCTCGCCCCCGACTTCTCTACCCGCCACTTTATCGAAAAGTATCTGGATCTGGTGTTCCCGAGCGAGGTGGATTGGCCCGCCATCGAGGCACTGCTGGCCAGCGCCCAGGCGGCGAGCGACTTGAGCAAACTGGATGCGCTGGTGCCCGAGGCGCTCTGCTGCAACGGCCAGAAGCTGGCGGCGGCCACCGCGGCGGCGCGCCCCTTTGCGGTGATCTCCGGCGGCCCCGGCACCGGCAAGACCACGACTGTGGCCAAACTGCTCGCCATTCTGGTGGAGACCGGCCTGCAAGCGGGCAAGGCGCCGGCGATCCGGCTGGTGGCCCCCACCGGCAAGGCGGCTGCGCGCCTGACCGAGAGTATCGGCTCTGCCCTGCAGGCCCTCGATCTGCCCCCCGAATGGGTGGAAGCGATCCCCACCGAAGCGGGCACCTTGCACCGGCTGCTCGGGGTCATTCCGGGGCGCAGTCAGTTCCGCCACCACGCGGGCAACCCGCTCCACCTCGACCTGCTGGTGGTGGATGAGGCCTCCATGGTCGATTTGCCGATGATGGCACGGCTGCTCGATGCGCTGCCGAGCCACGCCCGCCTGATCCTGCTCGGTGACAAGGATCAGCTCGCCTCCGTGGAGGCGGGGGCCGTACTCGGCGATATCTGCAGCTTTATCGAACAGGGGATCAGCCCGGCGCAGGCGGACTGGCTCTCCCGCCAGACCGGCTACCGCCTGCAAGGCACGCCCGCGGGGGCCCCGGTGCGTGACAGCCTCTGCTTGCTGGCCAAGAGCTGGCGCTTTGATCAGCACTCTGGCATCGGCCAGCTGGCGCGCGCCTGCAACAGCGGCGATGCCTCGGCGGTGGAATCAGTCTGGGGCGCAGGATTTGCCGATATCAGCCTGCACCCCTGGGCCGGGGAGGCCTATGACGCCCTGATTGCCCAGGGGGTGGCCGGTTACGGCGGCTATCTGAAGGCGGCCCGCGCGGGGGAGGCGCCCGCCACCGTGTTCAAGGCATTCAACAGCTTCCAGATCCTCTGCGCCCTGCGCGATGGCCCGTTCGGGGTGCTGGGGCTTAATGAACGGCTGGAACTGGCCCTGTCACGGGCTGGCCTGATTGCCCGCGACGGCGACTGGTATGCCGGTCGCCCGGTGATGGTGGTGCGCAACGACCACGGGGTCGGCCTCTACAACGGCGATATGGGGCTCTGCCTGCCCGATGAAAGCGGGCGGCTCAAGGTATGGTTTGAGCAGCCTGACGGCACCCTGCGGGCCCTGCTGCCCAGCCGGCTGCCGCCCCACGAGACGGTTTACGCCATGACCATCCATAAATCCCAGGGCTCGGAGTTTGCCCATACCGTGCTGGTGCTGCCCGACAGCCCCAGCCCGCTGCTGACCCGCGAGCTGGTCTATACCGGCATCACCCGCGCCAAGGCGCGCCTCGATCTCTACGGCGATCGCGCCCTGCTGGCACAAGCGGTGCGGAAAAAGACCGAGCGTTATTCCGGATTGGCGGAGAGGTTGGGGTAAATCTTGTTATTTTCTATTTAATTGTTTAGATAAATTTTATTGTTTTTATAGAGACTAGAAAATGAAATATAACGAAAGTAATTTAGATAGGCATTTAAGGGGATGGTTTCAAAATGATTACTCTCATCAATTACTGAGAGCGATTAATCTTTCTGAGGGGTGTTTAAGAGGACTCAGTCGATTTAAACTTGATTTTGAATTTCCTATCACAGCCATTGCAGGTAAAAATGGGGTTGGGAAATCGACTATTTTGGCTTTGGCTAGTTGCGCATATCATGGCAAAAAGGGAGATTTTAAGCTTCCAAACCGTAGAATGCCATATTACACATTCGCAGACTTTTTTATTCAACACTCTGAAGACATACCACCAGAAGGTATTAGCATCAGATATTTTATAGCTAATGACCGCTGGCGAGTAACAGAAACCTTCCCTGAAGGTAAAGGTATTGGTTATCAAGTAAGAAAGAAAAAGAGAGGAGGTAAATGGAATGATTATGGTGATCGGGTTAAGAGGAATGTAGTTTTTTTGGGTATTGATAGAATAGTCCCACACAATGAAAAGAGCCAATCTAAAAGTTACTCAAGGGCCTTTTCTGACGCGGGTATTCAGGGCTGGGAAGGTAAAGTAAAGCAAGCGGTTGGCGAGGTTTTGGGTAAGGAATATGAGGATTTTAAGTTCGTATCATATTCAAAGTATCGGCTACCTATAGTTACATGCAATGGGAAAAAGTATTCTGGTTTCAATATGGGGGCTGGTGAAAATGCTTTGTTTGAGACATTTTCTGTTATGTTTTCAGTCTCAGAGGGAGCTTTGGTTGTTATTGATGAAATAGAGCTTGGTTTGCATGCTGAAGCTCAAAAGAAATTCATTCTTTTACTAAAGAAAATTTGTAAGGAGCGAAGAATACAAATTATCTTTACCACTCATTCTAAAGAAGTTTTTGGATCATTGCCTGATGATGCTAGGGTGTTCATCGATCAGGTTAATGGTTGCTCAAATATATTGAAAGGTATATCTCCAGAGTTTGCATTTTCGAAATTGAGTGCAGAGTCATCCAATGAATTGTCTCTATTGGTTGAGGATGATGTCGCAAAAAATATAATTCAGATGGTAATTCCAAAGCCATTAAGAACTCGAATGAATATAGAAGTAATTGGCTCGGCATCAGCACTTTCGAGACAGTTATCGGCTAATTTTAACCGAGACAAAAAAGAAAATATTCTGGTGCTTTTTGATGCGGACCAGAGAGTAAAAGAAAAACATAATGTCAATCATGCCTATGAAATGACGGAATCTAGCGATGATAAAGAACAGGTTAAAGAGTGGCTAAAGACCAGGATGTTATATTTGCCTGGAGATACATGGCCGGAGCGATGGCTTATAGATAAAACTTTAGAAAAAGTTGATTTGGCCGCACTTCATTTTAATATTGAGGTCGGTGATCTTACAGATATAATCAGAGGCGCTAGAAATGCTGAGAAGCATAATGAGCTGTATGTAGTTGCAGAGAAAATTGGTTTGGATGAGTCGAGTGTATTAAACATCATCAGTAATTTTGTTTGTTCACAGTTTAAACAAGAGTTTGATGAAATTATTGATTGTTTAGGTCGTCAAATATGATCTCGTAGTTTGTTGGTGCGTATATCTCGTATGTTGGGCTTCGCAGGCTCAGCACCAATCTACCGATTGTGTAGGTTGTGGCTGAGCGTAGCGAAGCCCAACGTTTACCGTGAAATCTCTTTTTCTTTCCCCTTATCCCCAGCCCTTCTCCTCCTTTTTTAATCAATGGGAGAAGGGAGCAATGCCGTTACCGCAGTCCGATTACGCTTCGCTAATCGAACTTACGAGAGGGCCAGGGTGAGGGGAGCATTCAGGTATTAGATTGTCAGCTCCAGCCGGTTGCCTTCAGGATCGAGGAAGGTGCTCTCGTAATAGCCGTCGCCGGTCCAGCGGGGGCCGTCCAGGTGTTTCACCTCGGCGCCCTTGAGCAGCTTGAGGCGGGCGCTCATCTTGTCCACCTCCTCCACGCTGCCAAGGGAGAAGGCGAGATGGGCCAGCCCCTGCAACGGGTGTGGCAGAGTGAGATCTGCCGGAAACAGTATGGGGGTGTGCATCAGCTCCAGGCTGGCGCCCCCTTCGAAACGCACGAAGTAAGAGCTGAACTGTTTGCTCGGGTTGTGATAGCGCTCATTGGCCTGCCCGCCAAACAGGGTGCAGTAGAATGCCTTGAGTGCCTCCAGATCCTGCGCCCAGATGGCGACGTGATGGATATGCATGGCTGGTCTCCTGTGACTCGATGCCCTTGATGCTATGCTGGGGCCTGTCCCTTCGACATGGCTGAGCCCGTCCTGATGATGTCTGAAACTGCCAACACCGAGATTATCGATGTCTCCCCCGACTGCCGCGAGCAGATCTGCTGTGACAGCCTGTTGCCGGCCCTCGCACAGGAGCAGGTGTGGCTGGCGGGCTATTCCCGTCTCAAGACCCGCTACCGCATCGCGCGCCGCTTTGCCGATATGCACTGTTTTCTGCTGACCCTGGGCGGTGAGGGGGAGGTGCAGGTGGGCGATCGCCGCGAGCGGTTGCAGGTCGGCGAGTGGGCGCTGATCCCGGCCGGGGAGCCACTCTGCTATCAGTTGAGTGAGCCGTTGAACCAGCAGGTGAATAAGGGGAGTGAGTGGGAGCTGGTGTGGCTGCTGCTGCACAAGGATTCCCCCTGGGATGCCTTCGCCAGCCACCCCCGGCTCGGTTGTACCTCCCAGCAGGCCACCGTACTGCGCACGATCGAGAACCTCTATGCGGAGCAGGAGCGCCATCAGGACCCGCTGCTCAGCGCCCTGCTGGTTGAGCAGCTCGGCTTTTACCTGCGCCGTCTGTTGCAAAAGGGGGAGGGGCAGCGGCGTGGCGAGCGGCTGGCGCTGCGCCTCGAATTGCTGCTCAAAGAGGCGCTGACCGAGCCGTGGGACATAGCGCGCATGGCTGGCGCCCTGCATCTCTCCGAGCGCCAGCTCTACCGGCTCTGCCAGCAGCACTTCGCGCTGGCGCCCATGGCGCTGCTGCAACGGCTGCGGCTGCAGCGGGCGGCGCTCTTGCTGGCCAGCCGGGCCGACCCGGTGAAGCTGCTGGCCGAGCAGTGCGGCTTCAAGAACGAGTACCATTTCTCCACCGCCTTCAAACGCCAGCATGGCCTGGCGCCCAGCCACTATCGCAACCTGCATCATCCTGCCTTTAAAACCGGACAAGGGTGAAATATTGAGCCACACTGGTTGCTAATGTTATTCAGACGAACCCGATGGCGGCCGATAACCGGAACAAGTAGTGGCGGTTTTCATCGATCAACGGATAGCGGACTGTGCAGCCGTCTGCCGCTATCATTTCTCAACATCAGGCTGGAATGCCCCGCGCCCCAGCGGGGCGGCAATACAAGGATGGTCTCCCATGCTGCAGGACAGCGACACGATCAGGATCTCGGATGTCAGCGAAGCCGTGGTACATGGCATTCTCGAGGTGATCAGCGATGGCATCTGGGACTGGAATGCCAACACCGGTTTCGTCTATCGCAACCCGGGCTGGTACCGGATGCTGGGCTACGAGCCCCATACTCTAGGCAACAATGTCTTCACCTGGGAGAGTGTGATCCACCCCGACGACATGGATCGGGTGATGGCGAGCTTCGATGCCTATCTGAGCGGCGCCGCCCCCGACTACCGTGTCGAGTATCGCTGCCGCAGTCGCGGCGGAGACTATATCTGGATCGAGGATTGCGGCCGCATCATAGAGCGCAATCCCGATGGGTCTGTGGCGCGGATGATCGGCGCCCATCGCAATATCCACGCCAGCAAGTTGCTGCTGGAGCAGCTGGAGCTGCGCAATCAGTCGCTGGAGCAACTGGTGGCGGAGCGCACCGCCGAGCTGGTGCGAGTCAACGAGGCACTGCAACAGAGGGTGGAGGAGAATCGTCAGCTGGCGGAGACTGATGCCCTGACCGGTGCCGCCAGCCGCTATCGGCTGGAGCGGGCGTTGCAGCTGGAGTGCGAACGGGCGCGCCGCTTTCACTTGCCTTTTACCGTGATTGCCATGGATGTGGACAACTTCAAGCAGATCAATGACAGCTATGGCCACAATATCGGGGATCAGACCCTGATCAACATAGTGGCGCTGGTGCGCGACCATATCCGCGAGATTGATCTGCTGGCTCGTTGGGGTGGCGACGAGTTTATGGTGCTGCTGCCCAATACCGGCCGTGAAGATGCGTTGGTGGTGGCGAACAAGTTTCAGGCGTTGATGGTGACGAACCCCATCTGTCCCCGCGGTGTCACCACCATGAGCTTCGGAGTGGCGGAGTATCAGCAGGGTGAGCAGAAGGAGAGTCTGATGGTGCGTGCCGATCGGGCGCTCTATCAGGCCAAGCAGCAGGGCAAGAATCAGATCTGCTGATGGCACATCAGCCAATAGAAGGGCCGCAGGCGTGAAACCTGTGGCCCTTTTGCATTGTTACTGACGCGGCGCGACTTAGAAGTGGTAGCGCAGACCCAGCTTGAGGGTATCCAGAGAGTAGTGCTCATCACCCAGGCTCAGGGCGTTGAACTGGCGCTCGTAACCGATACCGACAGAGAAGCTGTCGTTGAAGGCGTAGTCCAGACCCACTTCCAGATTGGGGTGTACCTTGCTCTTGGTTTCGCTGCCACTTACCTGACCGCTCATACCGAGGATGGTGGCATTGCCGACAACTTCCACTTCGGTGCGAGTGTAAGCGATACCCGGTTTGGCATAGGCGCTGAAGCCCCAGGCCAGCGGATGGCTCAGCTTGGCGGCCAGGCTGATGCTGCGGGTGTCGATGGTGGTGTCGGCAAAGCCGGTTGCAATCGGGGAGGTCACCCAAGTCAGCTGATCCATCTGCTGGGCGTGCAAGCCACCTTCAATGGCCAGCCAGGGTTTGAAGCTGTAACCGACGATCAGGCTGCCGCCGTCGAGCTGGTCGTCGATCACTTTGGCGTCATAGGCGTCTTTGGCTGCACCATCGAGATCCATCTTGGAGGTAGTCAGATCCAGACCTGCATACCAGCCTTCAGCATGGGCGCCGCCATTCATGGCCAGAGCAAGCAGGGAGAAAGCGGCAATTTTATTAAACTTGTTCATGGATAAATAACCTTGTGTTGCGTGAACTGCGTGTGATTTATATTGCTCAATCCATGAAGCTTTTTATATTTCCGTCATTGCTCTGCTTTCACAGAGGGGCCGCAGTATAGTCAGCGTATTTCTGAATAACAAGAGAGTGATCCCCCCATTCTTCTAAATATGACTGGCTGCAAGCAGGGGAATTTTGTTTAATAAATGGTGTTATTAGAGTTTTAGCTTTATTGAGATTTAAATAATTAACTGGTGAGGCAAATGACCGGATGCGAGTTCTATTTTGATTCTATGTGATTGATTTTTATCAGCATTGAATTTTCATTCGAGCGTGGCCATGATGAGCTGTCTAAAAATTGGCATCTCAGATGTCACTGATTGGCATCAGGTTCTTTTCGATGATTTTTTGAACGCATCACAAGGTGAAACCATGAGAAAAAAATCTATCTTATTGCCTGTTTTTTGCTCTTTTTGAGGTTTGGGATTGTTCCCATCGTGACTTTTGGTGGTCTTTTGAGGCTGTTTTTGCGTGGGCTATGCTACCCACCAGATACGCGAATGGGCGCTTGTGGGTGGCTTTTCTCTTCACCCGGTAGCAGTTGTTGGGGTGGCATGGGGTGTGATAAGCAGATATGGGGCGTGCGGCCAGATTAATTTTGTTTGCTTATATATGCAAGCCATTTAAAAGATAAGTTTTTGATGTTTTAAATTACTTGATTATATTTGTTTTTATATTGAGTGAAGCTTTCCAAGTAAGCCATTTAAATATATTTAATGGCAATGAGACGGTATTAAGGATCGTTTAGGATACCTTGCCAGAGAGGTCGTAGTGGCTGGCGCATCAGTGGGCGGCGGGTGGCCTGTGACACTTCCCCTTGCCGGGGCCCTTGACCTGACCTGCGAATTCAGGGAAAAGAAAAGGGCGGTGCTATCAGCGCCGCCCAATGCCAGGAAAGAGAAAAAACCTTACGGTTTAAAAGATAAAAATTTGGAAGCAAACAATCGATTTCTCAACCAGGAAGGGTCTTGAATTCGATACGTTTCGATTATGCGCGATGTTCTATGCAGCACTAGCAAAATGTTTGCGGGTTGAAAGATATGCACTGTCTGGTGTCAGATTTTGCTACCTCATCGTTCAACTGGTCTGTCCTGATGGGTGTTATAGGCGATTTTTTCTCTAGGCTGTTTTTTCGGTGTCAATATCTGAGCCTTGAAGGTAAAAACAGGTCAGAAGCTGACTCGGCATAACCATGCAATGAAAGTGCGATAACAAGGAAGAGTGGCATGACCTACAGCCAGACCCTGGCCAACAATATTCTCGACACCCTGAAGAAGACCCTGACCGACAAGGGGATCCGCTATCAGACCCTGGCAGAAGCCATGGGTGTCTCCATCGCGACCGTGAAACGGATGATGAACAAGCCCTCGCTGCCGTTCGATACTCTGCTGGAGATCTGCCATTTGGTGGGGCTCTCGTTCGAGGAGTTGCTGGATCGCACTCAGGACGCCCAGAGCCGCCGCGCCGTCTTCACTCAGGAGCAGGATGAGGCGTTTCACAACGAGCCGGGGCTCTACGCCTTTCTCGCCAATATCTTCTGGCGCGACAAGACGCTGATCGATCTCAAGCGGGAGTACGGCCTGACCGATGCCTCCTGCTACCTCTATCTGCGCAAGCTGGAGAAGCTCGGCATTTTGCAGCTTGGTATCGACAACAGTTACCACTTCCTGATCAGTGAGCGGATCAGCTTCGAGCAGCACAGCCGTTTCGCCCGCCAGCAGGCACGGCAGGCGATGTCGGTGCTGGGGGAGTATCTGGTGGAGAACATGCACAAGTCGAACAACTATATGGCGCTCTGCCAGTTGCACCTCAACGAGGGGGAGGCGATGGCGCTGATCGACCGGATGAAGGAGTACTGGCATCAGGAGATCAAGCTCAACCGCCCCGCCATCGGCCAGCAGGAGCACGCCAAGACCTACACCATGTCGCTGCAACTGGCCGACTGCGGCTACCAGAGCTTCGACGACATGATCCCCAATATCGACAACTGATCCCGGCGGATCCTGCGGGATCCGCTCTGTTGGCTGGAGTCTAATCGGCGACCCGGGTTTGTTGCAGCTTGCCTGCGATCGGTTGCAGCGCCCGGGTATCGAGACAGATACGGATGGCATCCGGCCGCCAGTGCTCGATATCACAATCCACCAGAGCACCCCGCTCGTCGTAGTTGACCCGCACCAGCCGCAGCACCGCGCTCCCCTCCGCCAGATTGAGGGCGCGGGCGATGGCGCCGCGTGCCGCCGAGGGGGTGATCTCGAGACTCGCCCCGCCCTGGCCTATGCCATAGCGCTGCTGATAGAGCTCGGTGAGGGAGCTGGCCAGCGGTGCGCTGGCGATATCGGGAAAGCGGCTCGCCAGCAGGTGGTGGCTGACATGCAGCACAGGGCGACCGTCGATCAGCCGCTGGCGGCGGATCTCATAAAGTGGAGTGAAGGGTTCCAGCCCCATCCTGCGACACAGTTCGCTGCTTGCAAGTTCGCTGCCGTGGGCCAGCACCCGGGTTTCGGCGGTGCGTTGTTGTTCGCCGATCCACTGGTGAAAGTGGGTGTGGATGGCGGGATCGTAGGTGAGGCGGGGTGGCGCCACAAACCAGCCGCGCCGCTCGGCACGGTAGATAAGGCCGTCTGCTTCGAGGCTGGAGAGCGCCTCCTTGATGGTGATGCGGGTGGTGGCGAAACGCTCGCTCAGGGCCCGTTCGGCGGGCAGCTGCTGCCCGGCCCCCAATTGGCCGCTGCCGATATAGCGGCGCAGGGTCTGGCAAATCTGTTCGCACTTGGAGGAGGAGCGGCCATCGGCCATGCTCTGTTCGTTCACTCTCTGCTCGCTCAATCTCGGCTCGGTCACACTCTTGTCCCTGTTGCTTATTCAGAAGGCGGGTGGCTGGCCAATCCCTTACTGGAGTAGTCCAGCCTCACTCGGGTTCAGAGTTGTAACCGCTGTGGATGACAGCGCCATGACAGGGTGATTGTCATCAAACTGCCATTAAAGCGCCCCGCCACCGTCACAATTCCCCTCTAGCATCCCTCTCGAACCTTAACTGACCTAGTCCAGAGGGATGGGATGATGAAAAGCGTGATCGCAAGTGCACTGGCCATGGTGGCCATCAGCCAACCGTTGTTTGCTACAAATAGCTATGCAGCCGAAAATATCGCGGATCTCGAAAAGGCCGCCCGTGGCGAAGGCCAGCTCCACAGCATCGGCATGCCCGACAGCTGGGCCAACTGGAAGGATACCTGGCAGCAGCTGGGCAGCATCTACGGCATCAAGCATCAGGATACCGACATGAGCTCGGCGCAGGAGATCGCCAAGTTCGCCGCCGAGAAGGCCAATGCCACCGCCGATATCGGTGACGTGGGCGGCGCCTTCGGTCCGGTTGCGGTCAAGCAGGGTGTTACCCAACCCTACAAACCCTCCACCTGGGCCGATATTCCCAACTGGGCCAAGGACGCCGACGGTCACTGGATGCTGGCCTATACCGGCACCATCGCCTTCCTGATCAACAAGGATCTGGTCAAGGCCGCCCCCACCAGCTGGCAATCCCTGCTGGGTGGCGACTACAAGGTGACCCTGGGTGATGTGGGCGTTGCCTCCCAGGCCAACAACGGCGTGCTGGCGGCGGCCTATGCCACCGGCGGCAGCGAGAAGAATCTGAAACCTGCACTGGAGCTGTTCGGTCAGCTGGCCAAGCAGGGTCGTCTCTCCCTGAACGATCCCACCATCGCCAACATCGAGAAGGGTGAGGTGGAAGTGGGTGTGCTGTGGGACTTCAACGCCCTCAACTACCGCGACCAGATCGACCCCAAGAAGTTTGAGGTGGTGATCCCGAGCGACGGCTCCGTCATCGCCGGTTACACCACCATCATCAACAAGTGGGCCAAGAACCCCAACGCCGCCAAGCTGGCCCGTGAATACATCCTCTCCGATGCCGGTCAAATCAATCTGGCCCGCGGCTACGCCCGCCCGATCCGCAGCAACGTGACCCTGCCGGATGATGTGAAGGCCAAGCTGCTGCCGGCCGAGCAGTACGCCAATGCCAAGCCGGTGCAGGATCACGCCGCCTGGGAGCAGAGCTCCAAAGCCCTGCCGCGCCAGTGGCAAGAAACCGTCATGATCAACATGCAGTAAGGGAATCCAGTGCAACACAAGGTGATAGTGGTACTTGTGGATGGTCTGGCAGCCGAGGTAGCCCACACCATGGGCTACCTCGGTGGCATGGTGGAGGCGGGGCGGGGCCTGCATACGACCCTGAATGCTGCCCTGCCGTCTCTCTCCCGACCCCTCTACGAGTGCATCCTGACCGGCGTGCCGCCGGTGGTGAGCGGCATCACCCACAACGGGGTGAGTCGCCTCAGTCTGCATGACTCCATCTTCCATCTGGCCCGCGCCGCGGGTAAACGCACCGCAGCGGCGGCCTACCATTGGGTGAGCGAACTCTACAACCGCAGCCCCTGGCTGGCTGCCCGTGATCGCTTTACTCATGACGAGCAGTTGCCGATCCAGCACGGCTGCTTCTACTGGGATGACAACTATCCCGACAGCCATCTGCTGATGGATGGGGAATGGCTGCGCAGCCAGTACGATCCCGATTTTCTGCTGATCCACCCGATGGGGGTGGACGATGCGGGCCACAAGTTTGGCCTCGATTCCCGCCAGTACCGCAATCAGGCGCGCCGCATGGACAGCCTGCTGGCCGATCTGCTGCCCCAGTGGCTGGCGGAGGGGTATCAGGTGGTGATCACCTCGGATCACGGCATGAACAACGATCTGAGCCACGGCGGCACCCTGCCGGAAGAGCGCACCGTGCCACTCTGGCTGTTTGGCGATGCCTTTATCGAGCGCTGGCCGGATGGGGTGGTGATCGCCCAGACCCAGCTCTGCGCCCTGATGGCGGATCTGCTGGGCATCCCCCACGACAAGCCGGCAGCGCCACCGCTGCTCAAGGCGGCCTTTATGCGCGAGGTGCACTGATGATGCCTGCCACCACCGAGATCCTCGTGGATCAACCCGTGGCCACCAAGCTCCGGGTGCGCCGCCACTGGCTGCCCGCACTGGTATTGCTGCCGTTTATCCTCTTGATGATACTGTTCCAGCTCGCTCCCATGGTGTGGGTGCTGGTGGGCAGCTTTCAGGCCCCCGATGGCTGGGGCCTCGACTACTACCGGGAGATTTTGAGCTCCCCCTTCTACCTGCAATCGTTCGGCAACTCGCTGCGCATCGCCGGTATCGCCAGTCTGGCGGGGCTTGCCATCGGCACCCTCGGGGCAGCGGCGCTGCGCCACAGTGGCGAGCGGGTAAAACGGCTGCTGCTGGCCTTTGTCACCATGACCGGCAACTTCAGCGGGGTGCCGCTGGCATTCGCCTTTATCATCATTCTCGGCATCAATGGTGCGGTGACCCTGCTGCTGAAATCCTGGGGATTGATCGACGGCTTCAACCTCTACTCGGGGTCGGGCCTTATTCTCATCTACACCTATTTCCAGATCCCGCTCGCCCTGCTGCTGCTCTACCCGGCCTTCGATGCGCTGCAGGATGAGTGGCCGCAAGCGGCCGCGCTGCTCGGCGCGAGTAAGGGGCAATATGTGTGGCACGTGGCGCTGCCGGTGCTGACGCCTGCGCTGCTTGGCACCCTGATCATCCTGTTTGCCAACGCGGTGGGGGCCTATGCCTCTGCCTACGCCCTCACTACTGGAAACTTCAATCTGGTGACCATCCGGGTGGCGAGTCTGGTCTCCGGCGACATCTTTCTCGAGCCCAATATGGCGGCGGCGCTGGCGGTGATCCTGATGGTGCTGCTGGGGGTAGTGACGGCCGCCAACCAGTGGTTGCTGAAAAAGAGCTATGTGAACAAGGGGCAATCCCATGCATGATTTGACGCCGCGCTGGCCAAAGTGGGTGCTGGGTGGGCTGGTCGCCACCCTGCTGCTGCCGCTGCTGGCCACGTTTCTCTACTCCATCTCTACCCGCTGGGGGGCGACCCTGCTGCCGGATGGCTTCACCCTCGACTGGTATCTCAAGCTGTGGGGCGATCCGCGCTTTCTGGCGGCTTTTGGCCGAAGTCTCCTGGTCTGTGTCGCCACCCTGATGCTGGGGACCCTGGTGCTGGTACCGACCGTGCTGGTGGTGGCCTACTACTTCCCAAAGCTGGATCCCTGGATGAACCTGCTGATCCTGCTCCCCTTCGCGGTGCCACCTGTGGTCTCGTCGGTGGGGCTGCTGCAGATCTACGCCGATGGTGTTCTGCCCATTATCGGCACGCCGTGGATCCTGATCGGCACCTGGTTCACCGTGGTGCTCCCCTTCATGTACCGGGCACTGGCCAACAGCCTGCAAGGGGTGCCGCTCAGGGATTTGATGGATGCCGCTCATCTGCTGGGGGCCAGTAGTCGGCGCGCCTTTCTGTTGGTGGTGATCCCCTGCCTGCGCAAGGGCCTGCTGGCGGCGCTGTTTCTCTCGCTCTCCTTCCTGCTCGGCGAGTTCGTGTTTGCCAACATGTTGGTGGGCACCCGCTACGAGACCCTGCAGGTCTACCTCTACAACATGCGCGCCACTTCGGGCCACTTCACCAGTGCGCTGGTGATGAGCTACTTCCTGCTGACCCTGCTGCTCACCTGGGCGGCCAACAGATTTCATCGGTGAATCAACATGTTCCATCTAGAAGTGAATCAACTGCACAAATCCTACGGCGACACCCGGGTGTTCGAGGGGATCGAATTCGGCATTCGCAAGGGGGAGCTGGTTACCCTGCTCGGCCCCTCCGGCTGTGGCAAGTCCACCCTGCTGCGGGCGCTGGCCGGGCTCACCCCGGTGGATGGCGGTCAGGTGCGGGTGGCCGGTGAAGATATCACCTGGCAGGCGCCCCAGAAGCGCGGCATCGGCATGGTGTTCCAGAGCTATGCGCTGTTCCCCAACATGACGGTGTGGGACAACGTTGCCTTCGGCCTCAAGGTGAAACCCCAGCCGGGACGGGATCTCGCCGCCAGCGTGCAGGAGGCGCTGGCGCTGGTGGAGCTGACCAGTTTCGAGCGCCGCTATCCGGCCGAGCTCTCCGGCGGCCAGTGCCAGCGAGTGGCGCTGGCCCGGGCGCTGGTGGTGCAGCCGCGGATCCTCTTGCTGGACGAGCCGCTCTCGGCGCTGGACGCCCGCATCCGCCGCAGCCTGCGCCAGCAGATCCGCGAGATCCAGCAGCGCCTTGAGCTCACCACCATCTTCGTGACTCACGATCAGGAGGAGGCACTGACCATGTCGGATCGGATCTTCCTGATGAACAAGGGATCCATCGTCCAGAGCGGCACGCCGGAGGAGATTTACACCCGCCCTGCCAGTGAGTTTGTGGCGGGCTTTATCGGCAACTACAACCTGCTTGGCGCCGAGCAGGGCAAGTCGCTGTTTGGCCCCCGTTTTCAGGGCAAGCTGGCGCTGCGGCCGGAGTCCATTACCCTGCTGCCCGCAGGGGCGAGCAGCAGCGAACCCAGCCTGCCCGGCATCGTTCGCCAGCAACAGCTGCTCGGCAACGTGATCCGCTATCAGGTGGAGTGCGAGGCGGGGCTGTTGACGGTGGATTGCCTCAACCGTTCGGCTGGCGATCTGCTGGCCACCGGCAGTGCTGTAACCCTGGCGGTGGCCCGGGATCAACTCTGTGAGGTAGCATGACGCCTCGTTTCATTTTCGTTGTTACCGCAAGGAGCCCTCATGGCACTGGCACTGTTTGATCTGGACGAGACCCTGATTGCGGGGGATTCCGCCAGCCTCTGGCTGGAGTACATGGTGGCCGAGGAGCTGGCCCCCGCCAGCCTGATCGCCGAGGAACAGGCGATGATGTCCCTCTATCATCAGGGCAAGATGGATATGCACCAGTACATGGCCTTCACCCTGCAACCGCTGGCGGGCAAGACGCGACAGTGGCTCGACTCGCTCTCTACCCGCTTTGCCGAGCAGGTGCTGCGCGAGCGCCTCTACCCCGAGGGGTTGGCGCGCATCGAATGGCATCGGGAGCGGGGCGACGATCTGGTGCTTATCTCCGCCTCCGGCGAGCATCTGGTCGCCCCCATGGCGAAGATGCTGGGGATGGATCACTGCGTCGCCATTTTGCTCGATGAGGAGGAGGGGATGCTGACCGGCCAGACCCGCGGCACCCTCAGCTTTCGCGAAGGCAAGGTGGCCCGTATCAACCAGCTGTTTGCAGGCAGGGAACATCTCTGGCAGGGGAGCTTTGGCTACAGCGACTCCCACAACGATCTGCCCATGCTGCGGGCGGTGAGCCATCCCCATGCGGTCAATCCGGCCCCCGCGCTGCGTCAGCAGGCCGAGGAGCTGGGCTGGCCGGTGTGGGAGTGGCAGCGCTGAGTCGCGCGCCACACTGGCTTAACGTGCGGCAAGAATAGCGACATAAACAACAGAGAGAGGCAGTTGCCTCTCCCTTGTCTCCTTCCCCCTGTTGTGCTCACCCCCCCTCCTGCCGGGGGGGCCGCCGGGTAGAATCAAGGTTAGGGGAAGGATCCTCTTCCGTCACGTCGCAGGTGCGACGCTGGGGGAAGCAGATGCGATTTTTCCCCTCCCGCTTGGCCTGATAAACCCCGCTGTCGGCCAGTTCTATCAGCTCCTTGGTCGAGAGCCCGGAGTGGCTCAAGGCCACCCCGCCGCTGAGGGTAATGGTCAGTTCCGGCTCTCGCCATTCCAGTTGAGTGACCGCAAGTCTGAAGCTCTCCAGCAGCGAGGTGGCCTCACTCATTTGCATCTCCAGGCGCAAGATCAGCACCAGCTCCTCGCCACCGTAACGACAGAGCCAGCCCCACTGGTCAAACATTTTCATGCCCAGCTTGCTCACCCGTTTGAGCACTATATCCCCTGTTTGGTGGCCAAAGGTGTCGTTGACCTGTTTGAAGTTATCGAGATCGAACATCACTACCAGGAAGGGGGCACCGCTGCTGAGCTGTCTCTGCAGGCACTCGTCGAAGAAGCGGCGGTTGTAGAGACCGGTGAGTTTGTCCTGGTTGGCTTGCTGGCGGATCTGGGCAAAGTCCTGACTGGCGGCATCCATCTCTTCATAGACCTTGGCCAGCTCCAGCATGCGGCTGCCATTATAGGCTATCCCGCCGGAGCGGCTGGTGCGGATCAGCAGGGTGATCTCCCCCAGCATGCGGCGGAAGTAGCGGGCCCAGAGCAGGGCTAGCAGCAGATAGAAAAAGCAGGCAACGGCAATCATCAGCTGCACGTTGATGGAGACGCTGTCGATCACCTGCTGCATGCTGGCGGTGGGCTCGACACTGAGCAGGAACCAGCGCTGCTCGGGGACACGGTAGTAGGAGACCATCATGCCGCTGGCATCGTCGAGGAAGAAACCTTGCGGCTGTTGCATGTGTGCCAGCCATTCAGGGTGGGTGAGCGGTTTGAATACTTGTTCGCGATCCGGGTGAGCCAGCACCAGCCCGTCATGGTTGATCAGGATCTGATAGCCCTTGCCCAGATGATGGCTCTGTTCATGCCGGTTGTTGAGCCAGTTGGCGAGCGGGGTGAGCTGGGTATCGAGGGAGAGCACCCCCACTCGCTTGCCGTCAGGGTCTTGAATTACCCGGGCCAGCGCCATGGTGAGGGTACCCAGGGTGTAGTCGTAATAGGGATCGGTCCAGACGATCCGATTCGGGTGGCTGGCTGCCAGCAGATACCAGGGGCGAGTTCTGGGATCGAACTTCTCGTCCGCCTGCCAGGTGGGGTGGATCAGCATCTGGCGATGCTCGGTTCCTACATAGACGTAGTCGAGCTCCATCACCTCGTGATAGGCCTGCCACTGTTGCAGGTAGCGCTCGCCGTTACTGATCGCTGGGCCGCTGAAATCCTGATAATTTACCTGCTGATAAATAAGCGTAAACTGGCGTTTGAGGGTCTCCAGATAGGGTTCGAGCAGGGTATGGAGATATTGGGTGTTGCGGGCAATCAGGTTTTGTTGCTGCTCGAGGCGCAGGGTACGTTCCATATGCAGGTAGTAGATGCTGCCGAGCAACACTACGGGAATAAAGAGCAGGAGGAGGCCTAGCCGCATGCGGGTGATTAAAGACCAAGTGTGCTTGGGCTTGGCGGGGGACATGCACAGATCCTTTTCAGCTCGGGTGTCACCAGCATATATGATGCCGTCCCGCCCGTCTAAAGGCAGAAAATGAGATCCGTTCAATGCTGAACCCCACGTTGCTCCTGATGGCTCACTACGGCGGCATCATGCTGTTGGTCCTGGCGCTCTGTGTCGAGTATCTGATCTTTCGTCGCGGCCTGAATATGTTGCGGGTACACCGTCTGCTACTGGCAGATGGGGTGGCGGCGCTGGCGCTCTTCTCCATCTTTGCCAGCGGTTGCCTGCTGGCCCTCGAACACGCCAGCTCGGTGGCGCAGCTCTTTGCTCATCCTGCCCACGGTCTCAAAGTGGCGTTGTTTCTGCTGATTGTCGGCTCCCTCGACTATCCCAGTCGCCTCTTCTATCGCTGGCGTCGTGCCCTGCGTCTGGGCAAGGCGCCGATGATCTCGATCCAGCAGTACTTCCGGGTGGTCTGGATCCTGCGGGGCAATCTGGTAATGGTCGCCCTGCTGGCCGTGCTGACAAAACAGCTATCGCTCTAAAGACAAGAGGGTAGGGAGGCAGGTATCTTGGATTGGATAACCCGTCACGCGCCGATTTAAGGAAGAATCGCCATGCGCTCCAATCTGATGTTGCTGATGGCTGCCACCATCTGGGGTATGGGCTTTGTCGCCCAGCGCCTCGGGATGGATCATATGGGGCCCTATACCTTCAATGGCCTGCGCTTTCTGCTCGGTGCCTTCTCCCTGCTGCCGCTGCTCTGGTGGCTCAAATCCCGTCAACCAGTGGTCGCCACTGGCGACCATCGCCAATTGCTGACCGGTGGTGTGCTGGCCGGACTGGTGCTGTTCTGTGCCGCATCCCTGCAGCAGGTGGGGCTGCTCTATACCACTGCCGCCAAGGCCGGTTTCATCACCGGGCTCTACATCATTCTGGTGCCGGTACTGGGGCTGCTGCTGCGGCACAAGACGGGTACCAATACCTGGATTGGAGCCCTCATTGCCCTGAGCGGGCTCTACGTGTTGAGCGTGACCGACGAGTTCACCATCGGTTTTGGCGATCTGCTGCAGGTGATTGGCGCCCTGTTCTGGGCGATCCATCTGCTGCTGGTGGATCACTACTCCAACCGGGTGGCCCCCATCAAGCTGGCTTGTGTGCAGTTTGTGGTGTGCGGCCTGCTCAGTCTCGCCACCGCCTTTGTCATCGAAACTCCGACCGTGGCTGGCGCAGTAGCTGGCTGGCAGGCGCTGCTCTATGCCGGGCTGGTGTCGGTCGGGGTGGGTTATACCCTGCAGGTGCTGGGGCAGCGGGGCGCCCATCCGGCCCACGCCGCCATCATCCTCAGTCTGGAGACCGTCTTTGCCGCCGTGGGGGGCGTATTGCTGCTGGATGAAACGCTGGACGAGCGTGCCATTGCCGGTTGCGCCCTGATGCTGGCGGGGATGCTGATCTCCCAGATCCGGCTGCGCTGGTGGTGGAAGTCGCGCCGGGACAAGGTGCCTGCGACCAAGTAAACCGCGCTCGCTGCATAACAAAAACGCCCCGACTATCGGGGCGTTTTGCATGGCGGCTGTTGGGTCAGGGGCGCTGATCCAGCTCGTGCTCCAGCTCCAGCTCTACCGCCTTCTGACGGGCCGGATGGGTATTGAGGCGTTCCCAATAGGCTTGCAGATGCGGGAAGTGGGCCAGCTGGCCGCTTTGCGCCAGCAGATCCACCAGGAAGGAGTTCATGATGTCGGCGCCGGAGAGGCGATCCCCCACCAGATAGTGGCGATTCGCCAGTACCTCATTGAGGTAGCCCAGCACTTTGGCACACTCCGCCCTGGCGTAGTCCGGCAGGAAGCGCATCGGGCTGCCATCCTTGCGCACAAACATGTCGAGCAGCAGCGGCAGAATCCCCGAGCTCTCGGCAAAGTGGAGCCACTGCAGGTATTCGGGATACTCCGGGCTATCTGGTGCCGGAGCCAGCCGATCGGCGGCGTAGCGGGCGACCAGGTACTCGGTGATGGCGCCCGATTCTGCCAGTACCCGGCCGTCGAACTCGATGACCGGCGACTTGCCGAGGGGATGGATGGCTTTCAGCTCGGGCGGTGCCAGAAAGGTGGTGGCATCGCGCTGATACGCCTTGATCTCATAGGGCTGGCCCAGCTCTTCGAGCAGCCAGATGATGCGTTGGGAGCGGGATTTGTTCAGGTGGTGCAGGACTATCATAACGACCTCGATTCGGTGGCAGGGTGGGGTATACGAACGGGCGAGGGGGGCAGTTCACCGGCAGTGAAAAAAAGAGCGGGCTTGATGCCCGCTCCCTCGTTGACTGACTCAGGCCTCCAGCGCCTGATCCAGATCCGCCAGAATGTCCTCGATCGCCTCGATCCCCACCGACAGCCGGATCATCTCGGGTTTCACCCCGGCTTTGGCCTGCTCCTCCTCGCTCAACTGGCGATGTGTGGTGGAGGCCGGGTGGCAGGCCAGCGACTTGGCGTCGCCGATATTGACCAGCCGCTTGAAGATTTTGAGTGCATCGTAGAAGCGCACGCCCGCCTCGTAGCCATCCTTCAGACCGAACGAGAGGATGGCCGAGGGGCGACCAGCCATGTACTTCTCTGCCAGCAGATAGTGCGGGTGACCCGGCAGACCGGCGTAGCTGACCCAGGCCACTTTGGGATGATGCTTGAGGTGGTGGGCGACCCGCAGGGCGTTGTCGACGTGGCGCTCCATGCGCAGGCTCAGGGTCTCCAGCCCTTGCAGCAGCAGGAAGGCGTTCATCGGCGCCAGCGCCGCGCCGGTATTGCGCAGCGGCACTGTGCGTACCCGCCCAATAAAGGCGGCCGGGCCAAAGGCCTCGGTATAGACCACCCCGTGGTAGGAGGGTTCGGGTTTGGTCAGCTGGGGGAAGCGCTCGGCGTGATCCGCCCAGGGGAACTTGCCCGAGTCGACGATGACGCCACCCAGCGAATTGCCGTGGCCGCCGACATATTTGGTCAGGCTGTGGACCACGATGTCAGCGCCATGTTCGATGGGCTTGCACAGCACCGGGGTGGCGACCGTGTTGTCGACGATAAGCGGCACGCCACGGGCGTGGGCTGCCTTGGCCAGCGCGGCCAGATCGACGATGTTGCCCGCCGGGTTGCCGATGCTCTCGCAGTAGACCGCCTTGGTCTTGTCGTCGATAAGGGCGGCGATGGCTTCGGCGCTGTCATCCTTGGCAAAGCGCACCTCGACCCCGAAACTCGGCAGCATGTGGGCGAACAAGGTGTAGGTGCCGCCATAGAGCTGGGGCGTGGAGACGATGTTGTCACCGGCTGCGGTCAGCGCCTGAATGGCGTAGGTGATGGCGGCGGAACCTGCCGAGACCACCAGTGCGGCGATCCCCCCTTCCAGCGCGGCCATCCGCTGCTCCAGCACATCATTGGTGGGGTTCATGATGCGGGTGTAGATATTGCCCGGCACCGCCAGATTGAACAGATCCGCCCCGTGCTGGGCGCTCTCGAACTCGTAGGCCACCGTCTGGTAGATGGGCACGGCGACCGCCTTGGTGGTGGGGTCGTTGGAAAAGCCGTGGTGCAGGGCCAGGGTCGCATCTTTCATCACACACTCCTTGTTGGATGTTGCTTATGGCATTTATAGATGGATAGACGTCCAATCTATCAGGCCCGTGGCCGATGTAAACAGCAAGATCCGGCAAAGCAATGTCGCCCGCAGGGGATGCGCGTCCCGAGTGGCTGGCATGGCCCGCACTCAGAGACGACGGCGATACTCCTTGTCATCGATCTGGTTCATATCCCACTGCATCAGGCGGTTGAGCTGCTGCATGGGATCCTCGATGAGCGCCAGCGGGCGCGGCAGGATCCGCTTGAAGTAACGGCGCAAGGTCTGCTGGACCCGGTTCGGTTTGAGGGGGTTGGCGTGGCTCATGATGGTGCTCCTCTACTGTGGTTCTCACGTTCATCAGCAGTATTGAGCTAAAATGCGGAAGTAAAAACTGATGACTTATAGCAACAGGATTTCCTCTTTTATGCCGACCGGTCGCCTTTACCAGCAATTTCAACGACTCGCCCAGCTGCTTGGCAGCGACGAGCGGGAGATCAGCCTCGCCGAGGTGGCGGATCTGCTCTGCTGCACCCCGCGCAACGCCCGCCTGCTGCTGCGGCGGATGCAGGATCAGGGCTGGCTCAGCTGGTCGGCGGAAGCGGGGCGGGGGCGGCGCTCCCGGCTCACCCTGCTCGATAGTCAGGAGAGCCTGACCCGGCGCCGCTTGCGAGATCTGCTCAGTCAGGGCCAGCTGGCACAGGCGGTGCGGCTGGCCGAGGATCGCCTCGATCTGCTCACTCCGCTGCTGATCGAACAGCTCGGTCAGGCCACCCGTGAGGGGCGCCAGATCCTGCGGGTGCCCTACTACCGGCCGCTGCCGCAGTTGCTGCCCACCGGCCCGATGCGCCGCTCCGAAATTCACCTGAGCCGCCAGATCTTCAACGGCCTCACCCGGCGAAATGAGGAAAATGGGGAAATCGAAGGGGATCTGGCCCACCACTGGGAGTGTCTGGGCCCCTGTCACTGGCGCTTCTATCTGCGCCCGGCGGTGCGCTTTCACCACGGCCGCGAGCTGGTGGTGGAGGATGTGATGGAGAGTCTGCGGGCCCTGCGGGATCGCCCGCTGTTCGCCCATCTGGATCGGCTGGAGAGCCCTTGGCCGCGCACGCTGGATCTCTATCTCGACAGCCCGGATCCCTGGCTGCCCCACCTGCTGGCGGAGCCGGTGGCGACCATTTTGCCACGGGAGCTCAAGGGGGAGGCGGGCTTTGCCCTGCAACCGGTGGGCACAGGCCCATACCGGGTGGCCGCCAACGATCCCCTGCATCTTTGCCTTGCGGCGTTTGACGACTACTTCGGCCTGCGCGCCCTGCTCGACGAGATCGATATCTGGATGCTGCCTGAGCTGGCGGAGCGGCTGGAGAGCCACCTGCAGCTGGGGCGCGACAGCCCCGAGCTCGGTACCATGCGCGGCGAATCGGAGCTGGAGTCGGGCTGCTACTTCCTGCTGCAGGACGATCGTTCCGGATCCTTGCAGGATCCCTCGCTGCGCCAGTGGCTCGGCCAGCTGCTCAATCCGGTAGCCCTGATGGGGCGGGTCGCCCCCGAGTTGCAACGGGGCTGGACCAGCGCCCTCGGCCTGCTGCCCCACTGGCGCGAAGCACTGCCCGCGCCCTTGCCCACACCGGCGCAGTTACCGACGACTCTAGTGCTCGCTTGTTTCAACCAGCATCTGGAGTTCAACGAGTGTGCCAACGCCATGAGCAGCCTGCTGGCCGAACAGGGGATCAGGCTGGAGGTGCGCACCCTGGATTACGGTCGCTGGGTGAGTGGCGAGGATGAAGACGTGGATCTCTGGCTCGGCACCCTCAACCTCGAACATGCCGGCCCCTTTGCCCCCTACGCCTGGCTGCAGGGCACCCCGTTGCTGCGCAAGGTGTGGGGCAGTCAGCATGGGTTGTGGCAAGGCTTGATGCAGTGGCGGGCCAGCGGTGCCGAGCCTGGTCCCCGCGCCCTGCTGGCAAGGGTGCAGCAGCAGAGCTGGTTTGTGCCGCTGTTTCACCACTGGCTGGAGCTGGAGAGCCGGGTCGGCGTGCACGGGGTGCGGATGACGGCGCTCGGCTGGTTCGATTTTCGCAGCGCCTGGTTGCGGCCGGAACTGGCTGTCAGCGCTTGGGATAAGACGGGGAGGCTTGAGTCCTGATGCGGGGCGCGTTAGCCTGAGCGCGGTTCAATGACAAGGAGTCAACCCATGCTGGAAATGCAGATCCAACCCCGCTTTCAGGAGACGGATGCCCTCGGCCATATCAACAATACGGTGCCGGCGGTCTGGTTCGAATCGGCGCGGGATCCCCTGTTCCGGATCTTCTCCCCCGATCTGGATGTGCATAACTGGCATCTGATCATCGCGGGCTACACGGTGCAGTTCAAACGGGAGCTGTTCTACGGCCAGCCGGTCACCATCAAGACCGGCGTGCGCCGCATCGGCACCAGCTCATTTACGGTCTGGCAGGAGGCCTGGCAGGGCGGCGAACTGGCCGTCACCGCCGAAACGACCCTGATCCATTTTGACTACCGGGCCCGCCAATCCCTGCCCCTGAGTGATGCTCACCGGGAAGGGCTGCGGGCCTGGCTGACAGAGAGTTAACCACGGGCCGGATGGCCCATCACAGGAGTGCTATGTACAACTCAATGCGCAACACAGCGATCGCGCTGACCCTGGGATTCTGCTCCCTCCCTTCTCTGGCCGCTTCTCTCGCCGAGCAGTTTACCCTGATGGAGAAGGGGGCCGAGAGCGCCCTCGATACCCGTCAATTCAGCCATGACGGCGTCGATATCAAGGCCTGGATCGATGGCGCCCCCGTCATCATCGCCGTGCCCATCATGAACGAGCTGGGCAAGCTGGAAGGGGAGAGCCGCTACTACTTCAAGGGCGGCAAGCTGTTCGGGGTCAAAGAGCCCGCCGCCCAGTTCGCATTTGACGACAGCGGCAAGCTGACCCAGTGGCTGGATGAGAAGGGCCAGCCCGCCGAGTTCGTCAGCAAAATGAGCATGCAGCAGCGTCAGGAGTGGCTCACCAAGCGGGCTGCCGAGCTGAGCAAGCTGTTTGTGGTGAGCGCGGCCGAGCAGAAGGCGGCCAAGGGTGGCGTCAAGCTGAAGGGGGCGGATCTCGCTCACTGGCTCTGCAACGGCAAACTGATGGATCTCGCCCATGGCGACAAGGTGATCTTCGAGCAGGATAAGCTGAAGATTGGCGAGCAGGGGATCGAGGGGGAGGTCTCCCTGCGTCAGGATAAGGGGTGGCAGGAGTTGAGCCTCAAGTGCGAGGTGCAGGGCACTCAGGTGACCCGCCTCACCTGGCAATCTTTACCGGCAACCAACAAGCCGCAATAAGTGCACCACAGCAAGGGGCCCATCGTGGGCCCCTTGTCATTGGCTCATTGTTCCCCCAGCTTGAGCCGGGTGAGCGCCTCGACCCGGCGCCACTGTCCGGGTTCGAACCAGCGGGCCAGCAGCTCCTGTTGCTGTTCGGCCCGGGCCTCGTTCGGCAGTTGCCTGAGTTCGGCCAGAAAGCCGCTGAGCTGCTCCTCGAACCCTTGCCGGTTCTGCTCCAGCTGGCGCATCCGATCCACCGCTTCCGGCCCCCCCGTCTCCAGCAGCAGAGCCTCCCGTTTGGCCGGGTCCATCTGCGCCAGCTCTTGCAACTCCTCAAGCAGGCGACTGTTGGCCTCCGCCTCGCGAAACCAGTCCGGTTGCTCCGCCAGCCAGAGATCCAGCTCGCTGGCCAGCTGCGACTTGTCGCTGTCTCTTGCCTCCGCCAGCGCCCTGCGGCGCAGGGTCAGCTGCTCCATCAGTCGATCCTCGGCAAACAGCTGGGCCTGCTCGGCCGGGGTAAAGCTCTGCTGGCGCAGCTGCTCCCGCTCGTCAAACAGGATCTGCAGGCTGGCGAGGGAGATCTCGGTGGGCACCGTCAGGCTGCTCTGGGCGGAGACAAAGGTGCGATAGCGCGCCTGCAGGGCATCGGCGGCCTCCTGCTCGGGATCGTGCGGGTGGCTCTGTGCATGCTGATTGGTTTGAGCCTGTGATGAGTCTGCCGTCGGTGCTGTGGGCCAGAGCAACACCCCGCCAAGTAGCAGGGTGATGGCACAGGGCACGACGAGCAGGGTGGCTATCTTCATAGTCCCAGCTCCTTGAGACGGTTGGCATGCTGGCGATAGAGGGTGACCGGATCGGTCTCGAACAGATGGTGGATGCCGAAGGACTGGTTCACTTCGTCCAGATGGTTCATCCGGTAGTCGGTGCCGATCACCTTGCCGAGGTGGCTGCTGCAGACCCCGACCAGTCCGTCATTGGGCTCCTTGAAGAAGGCGCCGGTCAGCGCCAGCGCCGGATCCACCGGATCCAGCAGATTGGTCAGGTTGCCGCGTCCGCTCCAGGAGAAGTAGTAGACGCCGTTGGTCGCCCGCATCGGGCCCTCGCCGCAATACTGGCTGGGCAGCCCTTCCGGATAGCGCAGGTTGAACTGGTTGGCTCCCTTGCTGGTGAGGGCATCGAGGGCGGCGACCGGATCTTGCGGCAGCTGGCTCCCGCCCGAGAGCAGTGAAATCATGCCAGAGAGGGCGTGGGCCGCGGCGGCCGCCAGCTTCTCGGTGGCCGAGCCGGGCGCGGCATTGGCCCGCACCAGATCGGCAATCTCGGAGCCATAGTTGACCCCGCCGACGCTGGTGGCGGAGGCGACCAGCTCGGGGGCGACCGAGGCGACATAGCGGATGGTGGGACCGCCGTGGGAGTGGCCGATCAGGTTGACCTTCTCGGCGCCGGTAGCTGCCAGCAGCAGCTCGACCTGGGCGAGCAGCTGCTCCCCCCGTTGTTCTGAACTGGCGGTGGCTGACACCTGCGCCACGTAGACTTTGGCACCATCCCGGCTCAGGGCCTGGGGAATGCCGTAGAAGTAATCGACCCCGAGCAGCTTGTCGAAGCCGAACAGGCCGTGCACCAGCACTATGGGGTAGCGGGTCTGGGTGTATCCGCTGGCGTGTGCCAGCATGGGCAGGGTGCAGAGCAGCACCAGAAGCCATCTCTTCATCATCAGCATCCTTGTTGAATCGTGAGGAACAGATTGTGTGGCGTACTCCATGTTCGCCGGTGCCAGTATGGTGGCTGCTGACGGGAGAGGCTGTGAGGGGGATCGCAACTCGGGATTCAAAAGGGATTCAGGGGGCGGGCGGGGAGGCTGAACTCCCCGCTCTGCGGCTTATTGCCACTCCACCAGGTGATACTGCTTCTTGCCCCGGCGCAGCAGCAGGTAGCGGCCAAACAGCCGATCAGTGGCGCTTAGCTGATCATCCTGCTTGAGCACACCATTGAGGCTGATAGCGCCCGCCGCCAGCAGTTCGCGGGCGATGCGCCTAGAGTTAGCCAGACCGCAGCTGACCAGCAGGCTGACCAGATCCGTCTCGCCGCTGACGGTGCTGCTCGGCATGCCATCCTGCGCCAGCTGGGCCAGATCGCTCTCGCCGAGGCGGGTCACGTCGCCGCTAAACAGCAGTTCGCTGATGCGCTGCACTGCCGCCAGTGCCGCTTTGCCGTGTACCAGCTCGGTCAGCTCGTTCGCCAACACCTGCTGGGCCTGCTTTCGCCCCCGCCGCTTCGCGTCTTCCGCCTCCAGTGCATCAATCTCGCTCAGCGACATAAAGCTGTAGTAGCGCAGGAAGCGGTAGACATCCTCATCCGCGGTGCCGAGCCAGAACTGGTAGAAGGCGTAAGGGGAGGTGAGCGCCGGATCGAGCCAGACCGCGCCCCCTTCGGTCTTGCCGAACTTGGTGCCGTCTGCCTTGGTGATAAGGGGCAGGGTCATGCCATAGACCTGGGCCTGATTGAGGCGGCGGGTGAGATCCATGCCGCTGGTGATATTGCCCCACTGGTCGTTGCCGCCAATCTGCAGGGTGCAACCGAGCCGCTGGTGCAGCACCGCAAAGTCGTAGGATTGCAGCAGGGCGTAGGAGAACTCGGTGAACGAGATGCCCTGATCCGGGCGGGCCAGTCGCTGGCGCACCGATTCCCGCGCCAGCATGGCGTTGACCGAGAAGTACTTGCCGATATCCCGCAGAAAATCGAGGGCGGACATCTGCCTCATCCAGTCGCCATTGTTGACCAGTTGCGGGGCCGACAGGCCATCATCGGCGGGCAGCAGCGCCCTGATTTGGGCCGACAGGCTGGCGACCCAACCCTGCACGGTATCGGCACTGTTGAGGCTGCGCTCGGTCGCCTTGAAGCTGGGATCGCCGATAAGGCCGGTTGCCCCGCCCACCAGTGCCACCGGGGTGTGGCCCGCCAGCTGGAAGCGGCGCAGCATCAAGAGCGGCACCAGATGACCGATATGCAGGCTGCCGGCGGTGGGATCGAACCCGCAATAGACGGTGCGCGGGGTGGAGAGATGATCGGCCAGGGCCGCCGGGTCGGAATTCTGGGCCACAAGGCCGCGCTGGCTCAGTTCATCGAGCAGGTGGGGGTTGATCATGGGTTCTCCAACAGCAGGGGGAAAAGTCGTCATCCTCGCCGTTCTAGCCGGTGGCGGATATGTCCCCTGAGGGACAGTTTTGCCACTCTCGTGCTAGCATTCAGCCATAGCGGAGAATCGCTCCCCGTCACCGGAAACGTGCCACCATGACCCAGCCATTCACCACAGATGCCTTGACCCGCAGCATGACCGGGGTGGTCGATGCCCTGCACAGCAGCGCCTTTCCGGCGGCGCTGGTGCGGCTGATCCAGCAACAGGTGGCGTTTGATTGCGCCCTGCTGCTCGGGGTGGGGCAGCGGCCCGTCTACCTCTACGACAACCTCAATCATCAGCGGGCTCTGCTGTTTGATCGCTACCTCACCAGCCACTTCAGTCAGGATCCCTTTATGCAGGCGCTGGAGCAGGGCTTGCCTGCCGGCGTCTGGACCCTGGCGCAGGTCTCCCAAGGGCGGCTCGATCCCGAATATCGCCACCACTTCTATCAGGCCACCGGCTGGCAGGAGGAGGTGGGGCTGATCCTGCCGGTGCGGGACGGACTGACGCTGATGCTGTTTCTGGGGCGACTCGACAAGCGCAGTACCCTCAGTCGTGACGAGCTGGCGAGGCTGGAGCAGCTGTTCCCGCTGGTGCATTCGCTCTGTCGTCAGCAGTGGCGGCGGAGCCAGCCGCTGCTGGCCCAGAGCACTGCGCTGCCAGACAGCGCCAGCCTCCGGAGTGCGGTGGAGCTGGCGATGGCGAGTGTCGGGGGCGATAGGCTTACCCGGCGCGAGCGGCAGGTGGCGGAGTTGCTGCTGCAGGGGCTGGATACCGAGGCGATTGCCGCGGAGCTCGGGATTGGCAGTGGCACGGTGAAGAATCACCGCAAGCATCTCTATGGCAAGCTGCGGCTCGGCTCGCGGGCCGAGCTGTTTCATCTCTTCCTCAACCATCTGATCACCACAGAGGGAAGAGGATGAACCGGGGTTACTCGATCTTCGGTAGCGGCTTATCGCTTTGGGGAAGGTTACTGAGTCGCTGGTAGCGTTCCATCAACTGCCGGTATTCGCTACCGAGACGAACCTGATCGAGGGCTTGTTGCAACCGGGCGACCTGCTGCCGATCCGCCCGCGGGTTGAAAGCAAAGCAGTTGTCCTGTTCCTCCAGCACTGCGACAGAGATGAAATCTTCCGCGGCAAATCCCAGAGCTTTCAGTTGATGGAATAACATCACCTCGTTGCCTGCTACCAGATCTGTACGGGCCATGATGAGCTGGCGTACCACCTGCTCCATGCGCTCCACCGCCATCATGTTGCCCGGGCTGATGCCGCGGTTGAGCAGTAACTGCTCCCCCACGTCAGCCTGCATTACCCCTACCTGCAGTTTGGCCAGATCCCCCTTGCCGGTCACTCTGGGGGCATCCTGTTTTCGTCCGACCAGCGTCACTCGCGAGTGGCTGATGGGGCAAACCCATAGGAAATGGGGATCACGCTCTTTGGTTCTGGCGGTGGTAAAAAGAACGGCCTCCGGTTGCTGGGTCAGCAGATACCAACCGCGGGCCCATGGCAGAAATTGGATCGGTTGCTCCGGCTCCCCCAGCTCGCGCCACATCAGCCGCAGCAGCTCAACTGCCAGCCCGATGGGCTTGCCCTCCTTGTCCAGCCCGTTGAGGGGCATGTTCTGCTCCGAGTAATAGATAAAGGCGGACCGTGCGGGGAAGCTGGTCAGCAGGAGCAGGGCGATAAGGGCCGCGAGCAGGGATCGCATGGCGCACTCCTTGTGCAGGGAATTACCTATCAGTCTATGTGTCCTTGGCCGGAAGTTCATAGTCGGGTCGCGGATACCGCGACAGGCCACCTTGCGGTGACCTGTCGGTTTATTTTAGCAGGGCCTCCATCTCCGCCTCTGCCTTGGCGCGAGCCTCGGCTTCTGCTGCTATGGCGGCATCGGTGGCGCTCTCTCCGGCCGTATGGGGGGCGGCACTGACGGCCTGTTTGGCTGGCGCGGCAACAGCCTTGGTGGCTTCCTGTGTCACAGTAGCTGCGGCGATGCTGACTGCCTGTTTGGCAGGAACGACAACAGCCTTGGTGGCCTCTTGCGTCGCGGTCGCAGCGGCGCTGCTGACGGCTTGCTTGGCAGGAGCGGCAACGGCCTTGGTGGCTTCTTGCGTCGCGGTCGCAGCTGCGCTGCTGACGGCTTGTTTGGCAGGAACGGCAACGGCCTTGGTGGCTTCCTGCGTCGCGGTCGCAGCTGCGCTGCTGACGGCCTGCTTGGCAGGAGCGGCAACTGCCTTGGTGGCTTCTTGCGTTGCGGTCGCAGCGGTGCTGCTCACCGCCTGTTTGGCGGGTGCAGTGACTGCGGTGGTTGCACTACGGGTCAGATCGGTCGCGCTTTGGCTTACCGCTTGGGTGGCCTGCCCTGTGGCGTTGGCGGCTGCGCCGCTGATGGCCTGGCTGGCGCTGTTGGTCAGCGAGCCGGTGACGCCGCGAGTCACTGTGCCCAGCGCGCTGCCAAGGGAGAAGGGGGAGGCGCCACTCTGACTGGTTGCCGTACCGGTCAGGGCATTGGCCGCCGGGGTGAGCTGGCTGGTGGGGGTCTGCCAGCCCTGCATGGCGGTTGGCCATGTCGGTGCCGTGCCCGCCAGATTTTCGCCGAAGGTCAGGGTGGTGCCATCCCCTTTTTGCAGCAATACAGACATCTGGTTGGTTTGCGAGTTCCACACCATCCCCGCCTGCTTGGCGATATCCGGCACGGGCGCATACTCGGAGACCACATAGAAAAGCGGCCCCTCCTGCTGTAACTTGTCGGCAGTCTTGAGCAACTGCATGGTGCTGTCGTAATTGGGGCCAAGGATGGCGGTCATCCGATCCTTGATCAGGGGTTGTTCGAACAGATTGACCTCGTTCGGGTCAAAGCCGACCAGCGGCTTGAGCAGGGCCCACATCAGCTGGCTGGTGGGGCTCATCATTAGCAATGGGGCAACGCAGGCGGACAACATCAGGCTCAGGCAGGCAGCCTTGAGCAACGGCATGATACGCATTGGGATAAGATCCAAATAACGATTTGATAAATAAGGTTATATTTTGTCAGGACGTGACAAATTCACCGGGAGTTTGCGCGTGGCAGCGAGAGACTGCCTGCAGGCGCTGGCAGGCTACCATATTGGTTCCACAATGCCAGCAGGCTGTATGATTATCCGTCAAGTAAACTCGGGGCCGGGTTGATTGCTGGAGTGGGCCTGAGAGTCTGGCGTTCCCCTGCGATGGTGCTGCCAGTGGCCACATGGCAGCAAAACCAGAAGAGGATTTCAGGGGGCCAGTGAGGCTTTTCTTGATCCAGCTAAAGACATGGACGTGATCCCTGTCGCATAATGCAGCTCCTTTCTACTCTTGGCTGGAACCTAAGAAATGGCTCGTCGCTCTTCCAATGCACAACGTCGTCGCAGTAGCTGGTGGTACAAACGCCTGTTGGCAAGGGAGCGGCAAGAGCGCGAAGCGCGTTCCGTCCGGGATTGATAAAGCATTGAAAAACGGAGCGTTTGCTCCGTTTTTTTTCACCTATGAAACTGGCTGAATGGCTCAGTGTGCAGCCCTGTCTGCCGACAATAAATCACTCTGACCGTGCCGGTTGTATGGACTGATGCGATGGATGATGCATGATGGACGTTTCGAGAAGGAGCCTCATATGCAGATTACCATCCGTCATGCCGAATCCGCCGATGCCCCCGCCTTGCGGGATCTCTATGCCATGCCCAATGCCCAGGCGGGCACTTTGCACTTGCCTATGTCTCCCCTTAGCCAGTGGCAGAAGCGGTTGGAGAGTGACAGCGTGGTGGCACTGGTCGCCGATGTTGACGGCTTGCTGGTAGGCCAGCTCTCGCTGCTGGTTGAGCCCAATCCGAGACGCAAGCATGTGGCCTGTATCGGTATGGGGGTACGGGATGACTGGGCAGGCAAGGGGGTGGGCTCTGCCCTGATGGCTGCGGCGCTGGATCTGGCCGATAACTGGCTCAACCTGCACCGGATTGAGCTGACCGTCTATACCGACAATGAGGCCGCACAGGCGCTCTATCGCAAGTTCGGTTTCACGCAGGAGGGGCTGGCTCGTGACTATGCCTTCCGGCAAGGGCGCTATGTGGATGTGTTCTATATGGCCAGAGTTGCGGGGGGCGTCAGTCGCTAACGGCATGGTCGATTATCAGGCCAGATTGCGCCCGGTGATCCGGGCGCTGGAGCAGAATCCCGAGCTCTGTCTCAGCGAGGCGGCCAGCCTCGCCTCACTCTCCAGCTATCACTTTCATCGGGTCTTTACCGCCGTCACCGGTGAAACCCCGGCCGAGATGCAGCGCCGCCTGCGGTTGGAGCGGGCTGCTCGCTCTCTCTGCTACAGTCGCGACCCGATCACCGAGATTGCCTTCTCGGCCGGTTTTGCCAGCTCACAGGCCTTTGCCAAGGCGTTTCGCAAGCAGTTTGCCATGGCACCGGGGATGTTGCGCCGCCAGCCGTCACTCTTGCAACTGAGCAAGAATGGACACGCGGCTGCCCGGGTCTCTGATTATGTTGAAGGCCGTTCCAGTGAAAGGAGGCTACAGATGAAAACCGAACAGATGGCTGCGCGCACTCTGGCCTATATCCGGGTCACCGGCCCTTACGGCATAGGCTATGAGCCGGTGTGTGACCAGCTCTATCAATGGGCTGTCGGGTTGGGCTTGGCCGAAGGGGAGTGGATCTTCATCTACCACGACAACCCCGAAGTGACGGCTCCCCAGCAGTGCCGCACCGATATTTGCGTCACCGTGCCGGCGGGGACCAAAGGCCGCGGCAATGTGGAGATCCAGCAGCTGGCGGGCGGCCGCTATGGCCAGTCACGTTTTACCGTGATCGACCCGGCCCAGTACCCCGCACTCTGGCAGCAACATATCGGTGAGGTGGTAGCGGCCGGTTTCGAATTTGATGATCGACCCTGTTTCGAGCTCTATCACAGCTTCGATCCGGTGACCAAGGTTGCGGATGTGAGCTTTTGCTCCAGCCTAAAGGGTTAGGGCACAACAAGACGTAAGGGATGGTACAGAGCATCGCGCAGAAATTAGAGAGCCGGACAGTGTCCGGCTCTTTTGCATCTGGCGGTTGGGCGGCGGTTAGCGCTGGAACCCCTTCTGGGCGAACTTGGGGCGGGCGTTCATGATCTGCTCCACCTGTTCGTCGCTCATCTTGCCACGCGACAGCCCCAGCACCTTGTAGGTGAGCAGCGGTCGGGCGGGCAGGGCGATCATCAGGGCGCGGATCTGGTTCTCGTCATCCTTATCTCGGGTCGGCTTGCCGTAGGCATAGGTGAGGACGCCGGCATCCATCAGGTTTTTGACGGCGGGCTCGGTGATCGGCAAGTTTATGACGCTTTTACGCTGTAGCACGAACTCGCGCAGCACCGCCTTTTCGTTGAAGTCGAGGAAGCCGATCATCTGGGCCAGCTGGTCCTGCTGACGGCGCGCCTGCCACTCTTCGCAAGCCCACTCCCAGGCGATCAGGAAGCCCTGACTGCAGAAGTAGGAGATGGCGATCAGCATGCCGACCCCCAGCCAGGCCGCATGATCCGCAGCCCACTGGCTGACGGCCCCTTTCATCAGCCCGGCCGGAAACAGCAAAATGATGCTGCAACAGAGCAACAACCAGACCATTAGCCAATTGAGGCGGCTGAGTTGATAGAAATGTTGGATCCACCGTTTCATTGTTCATCCTTCCCAAACTGTTGTGGATAGTGAACTACCTACAGCAATCGGTGTGCCAACAGCGTAATGGCGCCGGGGAGGGGAGGCTGGCGATACATTTCCTTACAACTTATTGAATGAGTTATCAGTAATTTGCCTTGTGAGGTGACGCTCGAGTTGGTAAAACGTCCCCTCAGTCATTGGGGAGTAGCAACCCGCCCGTATTCCGGGCCGGGCCCATGTCAACACTCTTGGATCCTCGCATCCATGGCATGGGCGGCGATAGGCACTATCGCTCTGCAAGACCTTTGGCCTCGATATGCACGCCAGCCGGGCGAGCCATGTCGGGTCCATCGGTTATTCTGCTCGCCTGGCGGTATCTATTATGTTGATTACCCTGCTGTTATTTCTCGTCTCTGCGGTCACCATCTACCTTGCCTGCGAATACTTCGTTAACGGCATCGAATGGACCGGACACCACTTCAAACTCTCGCAAAGTGCCACTGGTTCGCTGCTGGCTGCACTGGGTACGGCGCTGCCCGAATGCATTGTCACCCTCACCGTCCTGCTGATGGGTAACACGACCGCCCAGCAAGAGATTGGCATCGGTGCCGCCCTCGGCGGGCCGCTGGTGCTGGCTACCATCGGCTACGCGGCGGTCGGCCTCACCCTGCTGCTTTGCATGGGGCGTACCGAACGGGCCATCGATGGCGAGGTACAGCGCGAGATTGGCCGGGATCAGCGCTGGTTTATGGGAATCTTTCTGGTGGCCACTGTACTGGGTCTGGTCGCCTTTACCGGCAAGAGCTGGCTGGCCCCGCTCTTCCTGCTGGTCTACCTCGTCTATGTAAGGCGCGAGCTGAAGCAGAGCGACAGCCATGAGGTCGAGTTGCCTGAGCCTCTCAAGCTGGCTCCAAATGCCGGGATCCCGCCTCTTGGCAAGGTGCTGCTGCAGACGCTGGCTGCACTGGTGGTGGTAGCGCTGGCGGCCCAGCTGTTTGTCCATCAGCTGGAGAGCATGGGCGAGCTGTTTGGCCTCTCGCCGGTGCTAGCGGCCCTGCTGCTGAGCCCGGTGGCGACCGAGATGCCGGAGCTGATGAACGTGCTGATCTGGGTGCGGCAGGGCAAGAACCGGCTGGCGCTGGCCAATATCTCCGGGGCCATGATGATCCAGGGCACTATCCCCAAGGCGTTCTGTCTGCTATTCACCCCCTGGCTGCTGGATAGCGCAATGATGGCCTCCTCGCTGGTGACGCTGCTGGCGGTCGGGTTGCTCTGGTGGGGCTTCAGAAAGGGGGTGATGACCGCCGGGCGGTTGGCACTGGTGGGCTTGCTTTATCTCGGCTTCTGCGGCTGGTTGCTGGTGAGCTGAAGCGGGAAGCGCGGATATGAAAAAGCCCCCTTGGCAGGGGGCTTTGTTGTATCGGTTGGGGCGGTGCTTACAGCGCGGCGATCTCGGCCTGCTGGGCTTCCAGCTTGCTCAGCTGGAGACGGTAATCTTCCAGCTTCTCGCGCTCTTTGGCGATGACCGCTTCCGGCGCCTTGGCGACGAAGGCTTCGTTGCCGAGCTTGCCTTCGATACGGCCGCACTCGCCAACCAGACGGGCAACCTCTTTGGCCAGACGGGCCAGTTCGGCGTCCTTGTCGATGAGACCGGCCATCGGGATCATCAGTTCGGTCGCACCGATCAGCTTCTTCACTGACAGCGGGGCGGTTTCACCGTCCGCCAGTACGCGGATGGACTCCAGACGGGCCAGCGACTTGAGGAAGGCCTCGTTGTCAGCGGCGCGCTGGGCATCCTTTGCATCGCACTGGAGCAGCACGTTGAGGGGCACGCTCGGTGCCACGTTCATCTCGGCGCGGATGTTGCGGATGCTGACGATGAACTCCTTCACCCACTCCTGATCCGCCATCGCGGCTTCGTCCACCTTGGCGGCGTCGAATTCCGGGAAGGCCTGAATCATGATGGTGTCGGCGTGTACGCCAGCCAGCGGGGCGACCGATTTCCAGATGGTCTCGGTGATGAACGGAATGATCGGGTGTGCCAGACGCAGCAGGGTTTCCAGCACGGTCACGAGGGTGTGGCGGGCAGCGCGCTGCTCGGCCTCGGAACCCTTGGTCAGTACCGGCTTGGTCAGCTCCAGATACCAGTCACAGAACTGGTTCCAGATAAATTCGTACAGCACGCCAGCCGCGATGTCGAAGCGGTAGGTATCGAGGGCGGTACGGAAGTCACGGATGGCCACTTGCAGCTGAGACTGGATCCAGCGATCCGCCAGACTGAACTGCATTTCGCCACCGGCAAAACCGCAGTCCTGATCTTCGGTGTTCATCAGCACATAGCGGGAGGCGTTCCACAGCTTGTTGCAGAAGTTGTTGTAGCCATCCAGGCGCTTCATGTCCCAGTTGATGTCACGACCGGTAGAGGCCAGCGCTGCCAGCGTGAAGCGCAGGGCGTCGGTACCGTGGGCATCGATCCCTTCCGGGAATTGCTTGGCGGTACGCTTGGCGATCTTCTCGGCCATCTGCGGCTGCATCATGTTGCCGGTGCGCTTCTCCAGCAGATCTTCCAGCGAGATGCCATCGATCATGTCGAGGGGGTCCAGCACGTTGCCCTTGGACTTGGACATCTTCTGGCCCTCTTCGTCACGGATTAGGCCGGTGATGTAGACGGTCTTGAACGGGACTTGTGGCTGGCCGTTTTCGTCCTTGATGAAGTGCATGGTCATCATGATCATCCGGGCAATCCAGAAGAAGATGATGTCGAAGCCGCTCATCAGCACGTCGGTCGGGTGGAAGGTCTTGAGCGCCTCTGTGTTGTTCGGCCAGCCCAGGGTGGAGAAGGTCCACAGGGCGGAGCTGAACCAGGTGTCGAGCACATCTTCGTCCTGACGCAGGGTAGTCACGGACGGGATGCTGTGCTTTGCGCGCACTTCATCTTCGCTGCGGCCCACGTAGACGTTGCCGGCGTCGTCATACCATGCAGGGATGCGGTGACCCCACCACAGCTGACGGGAGACGCACCAGTCCTGAATGTCGCGCATCCAGGAGAAGTACATGTTTTCGTACTGCTTTGGCACGAACTGGATGCGGCCATCTTCCACCGCCTCGATGGCGGTCTTGGCCATCGGTGCCACGCGTACGTACCACTGGTCGGTCAGCATCGGCTCGATGGGCACGCCACCGCGATCGCCGTAAGGCTGTTGCAGCACGTGATCCTTGATCTCGTCCAGCAGACCCAGCTCTTCCAGCTTGGCCAGAATCGCTTTACGGGCGGCGAAGCGCTCCAGACCGGCGAACTCGGCCGGCAGGGCGGCATCGTAGGCGGTGCTCGGGTTGCCGTTGGTATCGACCACTTCGGCCTCGGCACGCACGTGAGCGTCCAGGGTGAAGATGTTGATCATCGGCAGGCTGTGGCGCTTGCCCACTTCGTTATCGTTGAAGTCGTGGGCCGGGGTGATCTTCACGCAACCGGTGCCCTTCTCCATGTCGGCGTGTTCGTCGGCGACGATGGGGATCAGACGGTTCACCAGCGGCAGCAGGATGTGCTGGCCGATCAGCGCCTTGTAGCGCGGGTCTTCCGGGTTCACGGCCACGGCGGTATCGCCCAGCATGGTCTCCGGACGGGTGGTGGCGACAATCAGGTAATCCTTGCCTTCGGCAGTCTTGGCGCCGTTGGCCAGCGGATAGCGCAGGTGCCACATGTGGCCCTTGATCTCGCGGTTCTCCACTTCCAGATCGGAGATGGCGGTGTTGAGTTTCGGATCCCAGTTCACCAGACGCTTGCCGCGGTACATCAGGCCATCTTCGTAGAGACGAACGAACACTTCCTGCACGGCGGCGGAGAGCCCCTCATCCATGGTGAAGCGCTCGCGCTCCCAATCCACGGAGTCGCCCAGACGGCGCATCTGGCGGGTGATGGTGCCACCGGACTCTTCTTTCCACTGCCAAATCTTGTCGATGAAGGCATCACGGCCGTAATCGTGGCGAGTCTTGCCCTCTTCTGCCGCGATCTTGCGCTCAACCACCATCTGGGTGGCGATACCGGCATGGTCGGTACCTGCCTGCCACAGGGTGTTTTTGCCCTGCATGCGGTTGTAGCGGATCAGGGTATCCATCAGGGTTTGCTGGAAGGCGTGACCCATGTGCAGGCTGCCGGTGACGTTCGGCGGCGGGATCATGATGCAGAAGGAGTCTTTTCTGGTGTCGCCGTGGGGCTTGAAGTAACCCTGTGCTTCCCAATGCTGATAGAGCGCCTGTTCGATGGCGTTGTGATTAAAAGTCTTTTCCATGGTCTCGCCGTAATCTGGATGGATGGAGTCTGGTGTTGATTCTTTATGGATCAATTGGTTGCAGTCAGGGCTGCGCCGGATCCGGTGCGGCAAGGACGGGCTGATCCCTCATTTCGAGGGCATGGCCTGCCTGGCGATAGTGCTTGTAGCGCTCGCGAGCTTGCTGCTTTTGTGTTTCGTCAGTGGGGACAAAATCTACCACTTGAGCGAAGTGTCCTGCAAACAAAGGTGTCTGTTTGGCCAGATTGATGAGGCGGGCGTAGCGTCGGCGTGGCGGCTGGTGGCCGATCTCCACCGGTGCCTGACCGCTTTCGCCTTGCAGCTGGTGCGGCACGAAGCGCTCCGGTGGCAGTTGCCACAGCAGTTCGTCGAGGCGCAGAGCCTGAGCCTCATCGTCGCAGAACAGGTAGATATGGCCCGCACCCCAGCTATCGGCAACGAGCTGGCAGGCGAGCCGTTCGATGGCCGACGCCTGCGTGTCATCCTGTTTGCTCATCAGGTAAAAGGTCACTTGGCTCATCAGGTTGATCCCGTGTTGCAGTGACGGACTATTGACCGCCTCATGAGGCTCGCGGGGTGTTTCTCCGCTCGCAACTCACTGATTCAAGAATGAAACAAGGAAGAGGCGGGCCTCTTCCTTGTGATTCAGGGTAACGCCAACCCCGTTGATGCACGCATCAGACAGGGTGGGAGAGTTACTCTTTCTCTTCGATATCCACGCCAGCCCGGTTCAGCAGGAACTGGGTCAGCAGGGGCACCGGACGACCGGTGGAGCCTTTATCCTTGCCACTCTTCCAGGCGGTCCCGGCGATATCCAGGTGGGCCCAGTTGTACTTCTTGGTGAAGCGTGACAGGAAGGCCGCCGCGGTGATGGTACCGGCAGGACGACCGCCGATGTTGGCCATGTCGGCGAACGGGCTGTCGATCTGCTCCTGATACTCGTCGAACAGCGGCAGACGCCAGGCGCGATCACCCGCCTGCTCGGAGGCGTTGAGCAGCTCGTGGGCCAGCGGGTTGTGGTTGGCCAGCAGACCCGAGGTGTGGTGGCCCAGCGCGATGACGCAGGCACCGGTCAGGGTCGCCACGTCGATCACGGTTTCCGGATCGAAGCGGTCCACATAGGTCAGCGCATCACACAGTACCAGACGACCTTCCGCATCGGTGTTGAGCACTTCGATGGTCTGGCCGGACATGGAGGTGAGGATGTCACCTGGGCGATAGGCGTTGCCACCCGGCATGTTTTCGCAGCCTGCCAGCACGCCGATGACGTTGATCGGCAGTTGCAGCTGGGCCAGCGCATGCATGGTACCGAGCACGGAGGCGGCGCCACCCATGTCGTACTTCATCTCGTCCATGCCGTCGGCCGGCTTGATGGAGATGCCGCCGGAGTCAAAGGTCAGACCCTTGCCGACCAGCACGATGGGCTTGGCATCCGGATGACCCTTGTATTCGATGATGGCCATCATGGCTTCGTTATCGGAGCCGCGGGCCACCGCCAGGTAGGAGTTCATGCCGAGCTCGGCCATCTCCTGCTCGCCCACCACCTTGGTGGTGATGTTGTCGTAGGCATCGGCCAGACGACGGGCCTGGGAGGCCAGATAGGCCGGGTTGCAGACGTTGGGCGGCATGTTCGCCACGTCGCGGCAGACCCGCACACCCTTGGCCACGGCTAGACCGTGAGCGATGGCTTTTTCACCAATGGTCAGTTCCCGACGCGTCGGCACGTTGAATACCAGCTTGCGCAGCGGGCGACGTGGCTCGGCCTTGTTGGTCTTGAACTGATCAAAGCTGTAGAGGCCCGCCTTGGTGGTTTCTACCGCCTGGCGCACCTTCCAATAGGTATCCCGACCCTTGACGTGCAGCTCGGTGAGGAAGCAGACCGCTTCCATGGAGCCGGTTTCGTTGAGGGTGGTGATGGTCTTGTTGATGATCTGCTTGTACTGGCGTTCGTCGAGTTCCCGCTCCTTGCCGCATCCGACCAGCAGTACGCGCTCGCTGAGCACGCCCGGTACTTGATGCAGCAGCAGCATCTGGCCTGGTTTCCCTTCCAGGTCGCCACGGCGCAGCAGCGAACTGATATAGCCATCGCTGATCTTGTCCAGTTGTTCGGCAACCGGAGAGAGGCGACGAGGCTCAAATACGCCGACTACGACGCAGGCGCTACGTTGCTTCTCTGGACTGCCACTCTTTACACTGAACTCCATGGAATCTCCTACATCCTAAAGACAAAAGGCACCTTTTATTGAATAATGCGGTGCTTGTTGGGGTATCAGAGGCGGAGCGAACAGCCACAGGCTCCGCAGTTCAAACTGGTAAAAATCCAATATACGGCCCTATTTTTCAGGCATTCGACTAAAAACACAAGTTTACTTGGGAATGACTGTGATCGTTTTCCGATATTTGTTCAGGGAAACCCTGAAAACCCAGCTGGCAGTGTTATTCGTATTGCTGCTTATCTTTGTCAGCCAACAATTTATCAAGATCATCGGTGATGCCGCCGATGGCGAGGTGCCGACACGTCTGGTCTCCACCCTGCTGCTGCTCAACTTGCCCAATATGGCGTTGTTGATGCTGCCTATCAGTCTCTTTTTAGCCATTTTGTTTGCCCATGGTCGCCTCTACGCCGAAAGCGAGATGACGGTGATGCATGCGGTCGGCTTCAGCCACCGTTTCGTGATGCGCAGTGCCATGTTGCTGGCCTTGCTGACGGCGGTGGTCGCGGCGTTCAACACCGGCTGGATCGCCCCGCAAGCCAAGGAGCGCGAGTATCAGGTGATCGACGAGTTCAAGTCGGATCCGGGTATCTCCTTCCTTCAGGCGGGCCGCTTTATGGAGCTCGACAAGGGGCGTCTGGTTGCCTATATCCAGGATTTGAACGACAACGGCTCGAAGCTGCAGAAGATCTTCATCTTGCAGCGGGCCGAAGGCAGCAACCCCCCTTCGGTGGTGGTGGCCAGCGAAGGGGTGGTGACGATCGATGAGAATGGTCTGCAGTGGCTGACTCTGAAGGATGGTTCCCGCTATGAAGGCAACTTCTCCGGCAAGCAGTTCCAGATCTCCGATTTTCGCGAGTATGGTCTGGTGATCCGTCAGCAGGAGATGGAGCGCTCCAACCGCAAGGCGGCGGCCAAACCCACCATGGAGCTGCTGGGTACCCAGGAAAACGACATGATGGGTGAATTGCAATGGCGTATCTCGCTGCCCCTCTCCATTCCGGTGCTCACCCTGCTGGTAGTTCCGCTGGCGCGGGTCAACCCCCGTCAGGGGCGCTACGCCAAGCTGTTGCCGGCCATCATGCTCTATCTCTCCTACTTCCTGCTGCTCAGTGCTGCCCGCTCGGCTATCGACAGTGGCCGGTTGCCCTACTGGCCGGGGATGTTCCTGGTTCCGCTCGGTTATCTGCTGTTTATTGGCCTGCCCCTCAATTTGCAGGGCACCAGCTGGTGGAACGGGGTAAAGAGCAAATATTTCATAAACAAATCAAAATGATGAAGCCACATAGGAACTACCGCTGATGTTTGGCATTCTCGATAGATATATCGGCAGGGTCATTTTTATGTCGATCCTGCTGTGTGAGCTCACGCTCGTTGGTCTTGCTGCGCTCATCAAGTATGTGGAACAGCTCAAGTCTGTCGGAGAGGGCAACTACGACATGCTCAATGCTCTCTACTATGTGTTGCTCTCCATGCCCAAGGAGGCGGTGCTCTTCTTCCCGCTGGCGGCACTGCTGGGCGGTCTGATCGGTCTGGGCCAGCTGGCGACCAGCTCCGAGCTGGTGGTGATGCAGGCGGCGGGCCGCTCCAAGATCAGTATCGTGATGGCGGCGCTCAAGACGGCGATCCCGCTGATGATCCTGGTAGGACTGATGGGGGAGTATGTGGCCCCTGTCGCCAAACGGATGGCGGATGATATCCGTGCCGGTGCCATGTCGGAAGGGCGGCTTACCGTCTCGGCCTACGGGGTGTGGGCACGGGATGGCAACAACTTCGTTAATATCAACGGGGTGCGCAACGATGGTGCCCTGACCGGCATCACCCTCTATCGTTTCACCCCCGAGCGCAAGCTGATCGACGTGGTGCAGGCACGGGAGGGGGTATTTGAAAGGCATCACTGGCTGCTCAAGCAGACGCAGGTTACCCGCTTCGACGACCCGGCTCAGATCCGCAGTGAAGAGCACGACAAGATGGAGTGGAGCTCGGAGCTGACGCCCAAGCAGCTGGGGGTGGTGAGTATCGACCCCGAGAATCTCTCGGTCTCCGGTCTGCTCGACTACATCGGTTACCTAGACGCCAACAAGCAGGATGCCGGTCGCTACAAGCTGGAGATGTGGCGCAAACTGCTGTCACCGCTCTCGGTGGTGGCGATGATCCTGCTGGCCTCTTCTTTCATCTTCGGCCCGTTGCGTTCGGTGAGCATGGGGGCGCGGATGCTGATGGGGATCATGACCGGCTTCGCCGTCTATGTGAGTGATCGGGTGTTCGGCCCCATCAGTCTGGTCTATGCGGTACCGCCGATTCTGGCGGCTATCGCGCCCAGCTTGCTGTTTGGCGGCATCTCCTTCTACATCCTCAGCCGCAAGCAGTAATCCGCACGAGGTTATGAGGAAATGCAAAGAGGGCACCTGTTGGTGCCCTCTTTCGTTGCTGCATTGACCCGGTATTACTTGTTCAGCAATTCCAGATTTTCCTGCTTGCTCAGCACAATCACTTCGCACTCGGCCCAGATATCCTGAAACGCCCGCGGACGTTGGCGGTTGAACAGGCACATCAGGTTGCCCAGACCAAAGGCGGCGGTGGCGAGACGGATCAGCGCCTGGGTAACGCGGATGTGGCTGCCATCCTCGTTCTGAATGCGCAGCCGCCAGGCGCGCATGCCGACGGTCTGGCCAGCACGGGTCCAGAACCAGGTGTAGAAACCACAGATGACGAAGGCGAGCCACAGGGTGTAGATCAGGCTCAGGTGGTGGCGGGTAAGCAACCAGACGGTATCTTCACCCGCCGGTACGCTGGCCATGCCGGTAACCAGCAGCAGCTTGGCGACACCCATGCCGATAAAGCCGGCGATGATCAGCAGCGAAGTCACCACCAGCGCATCATAGATCAGGGCGCCGAGGCGACGCAGCAGACCCGCTGACGGGTATGGCTGAGTGGCGGTAGAGGGGGATTTTTGTTGGACTTTTTTAGGCTTGGCCATCGTTTTTATTCCATTAAGATGATGGCGGCATTCTATGTAACTGGCCCCGCATCGGCAAGGCGTTGAATAAATGAACAAACGGGAGTGTTCAATCGAAAAACACCTTGCATGGCATCGCGCCATTCGTATAATCCCTCGCAGTTGCCCGGGTGGCGAAATCGGTAGACGCAGCGGATTCAAAATCCGCCGGTGAATAACCGTGTCGGTTCGAGTCCGACCCCGGGCACCATCAAATTCATGACAAAAGGCCATCAGCAATGATGGCCTTTTGTTTTTTTGCGTTTCTACGCTTTTGGGGCGTTACTGTTGAGCTGGCAGTACTTCCCGTTACCTCTTGGTATCCCTTCTCTTTTCCTGCTCTCCGTTATTTCCTTTTCTTGATGTGGCCGCCGACATCACCGCCAGCGGCTTGTTTCTATCGCGGTTTTCTTTCCAAACCTTGCTGCATCAGGTCATGGTTGCTGCGTTATCCCAGCAGGGCAAACAGCAGGGTACCGAGGCTGCCAGCGAGTGTCAGCACGATGATGGCTCTGGGAGTGCCGTGCAGCTTGGTCCACATAAACAGGCTGGTGAGGGCGAGCAGTAGCAGGGCCAGGGCGGCGATATCGCCAAACAGCTGCCAGCCGAGGCCGGTACCCATGCCGCGGTGCAGCCGGTTGAGGCTGGCGGCAAAGTTGGCTTGCTGCAGGTCGGTACGTACCAGCAGGGTACCCTCAACATAGCTGGCGGCCACGCTCTGGCTGAGGGTGACGCCGCGCATCTCCCACTTGGCGGGCAGGGTGAGCGGGCCGTTCGGGGTGGGCAGGGTCTGGGCCGGGGTGATCATGGTTCGCCCGTCGGCAAAGGTATCGGGATAGCGCTGTTGCAGCAGGCTTTTCAGCTGCTCCGGGCTGGCGAGCGGCGTCTCCAGCACTATCTCTTCACTCGATTTATCGGTGTGGGGGCCGGGGATGGGCAACACGGTACGGTGTTGCAGCCAGAGACCGGTGATGCCGTACATCAGCATCAGGGCGAGGGTAAAAAAACCGGCCCAGGCATGGAGGCGGCGTACCCATTTGTTGTTGTGAAGGGGAACTCTTCTGCGTTTCATCGTGGTTGCTTCATAAAAAACTGGCCAGCAAGGGCTGGCCAGTCGGGGTGGTTGTCACAGAGATCAGAAGCGGTAGGTTCCGGTCAGGCTCAGCTGACGGGGCGTACCCGGCATGATCTGGGTGGCACTGGTGGCGCTGACGAAGTACTCGTGGTCGGTCAGGTTTTCGGCGCTCAGCTCGGCTTCCCACTGCTGCCAGCGATAACCGGCGCGCGCATCGAAGCGGGCGTAACCGGGCAGTGTGGTGGTGTTGGCGTTGTCGGCGAAGCGATCGCCCACCGCCGTCACGCCGGTTTCACCGAACCAGCCCTGCTCGCCACTCTTGTAGCCGAGATAGAACTGGCCATTCTGGCGGGAGACGTTCATCGGGCGCTTGCCCTGCAGATCCGCATCCGCCTTGACCTGCTCCGCATCCTGAATGGCGAAGCCGCCACGCAGATAGATCTCGTCGGTCAGCTCGGCGCGGGCGCTCAGTTCGACCCCTTCGGTACGCTGCAGGCCGGTGAGGATCACCTTGGTGGGATCCAGCGGATCCTTGGTGCGCTTGTTGTACATCTCCAGTCGATAGAGGGAGAGAGTGGTCGCCAGCTTGCCGCTCAGCCAGTCACTCTTCACCCCACCTTCGTAGAGGCGGGTGTGCTGGGGTTCCAGCCCGTTGTTTTTGTCGCCCGGGGTGATGCCGATCAGCTCGCCGCCCACCGGAGTGAAGGTCTTGCTGTAGGAGGTGTAGAAGGCGTGATCCTCGAGGGGATTCCACACCAGACCGAGGCGCGGGCTCAGGCTGTTGACCGAGACGCTCTCCTCCTTGTTGAGGTCGTAGCGGCGACTGGTGACGGTGAAGTCGTCACGGCGCAGCCCGCCCACCAGATGCCAGTCACCCAGGCTGAGCTGATCCTGCAGATAGAGGCCATTGCCGCGCACCTTGTGTTTGGCGTCGCTGGAGAGCTTCATGGCGCCATTGTAGGTAGGCAGTGAGCCCGGGTCGTAGAGGTTGCCGGACGGGATGGCGGTGGCGTTCTGGTAGAGCTTGGGTGTGCGCTCCTGCCAGTTCTGCTCGAAGCCGGCCAGCAGGCGATGTTCCACCGGGCCGGTCTGGAACAGACCTTCTGCCTCGGTGTTGCTGATCAGGTTCTTCGCTTTCAGATCCTGCTGCCAGCGGGAGCGGGTCACCTGATCCCCTTTGACGCTGGTGACATAGGTGTTGTCAAACTGGCTGTCGAGGGTGGAGTAACCGAGCTGCTGGCGCAACTGCCACTGATCGTTGATATCCCAGGAGAGGCGTGAGCGGGTGGATTGTGCCACGTCATCGATGAAGTCGCGGCTGGTATCGCTGTAGACATACTCTCGCGGCACATCGGCCGGACGGCCATTGACCCCGGGAATGCCGCGATCCGGGGTGCGGTCATGTTCGTTGCGCTCGTACTGCACCAGCCAGTTGAGGTTGTCGCTGATCTCCCAGTTGACGGAGGGGGCCAGCAGGGTGCGCTTGCTCTTCACGCCGTTGCGGAAGCTATCTTTGTCCTCTTGCGCCATGTTGAGGCGCAGTTGCACCTGCTCACTCGCCTCGCCATTGAGGTCGGCAGCCAGTCGCTGGCTGTCAAAGCTGCCGACCCGGGCGGTGACGCTGGACTCCTGCCCTTTCTGCGGCTTCTTGCTGACCCGGTTGACGATGCCCCCCGTACTGCCACGGCCGTAGAGCACGGCAGCCGGGCCCTTGAGCACTTCCACACGCTCGATGTTGCCGAGATCCCGGGTGTACTGCATGTCGTCGCGGAACCCGTCGAGATAGAAGTCGTTGCTGGCGCTGAAGCCGCGGATATTGACTCCATCGAAGCGGGTATCACCGCTGGCGTTGACACCGGGAATGCCGCTCAGGGCTTCACTCAGCGTCGGTTGGCCGAAGGCGGTCAGCTCGCTGACCTTGACGCTGTCGATGGTCTGGGGAACCAGCTTGGCTGGCGTATTGGTACGGGTTGCGGTGGCAACTTCCTGATGCTGGGAGCGTTTGCCAACCACAGTCATGGTTTCATCGGTGGCCTGGGCAGTGAAGCCGGTGCCCAGCAGTGCCAGCGAGACCAGCGTTCTGCGAAAGTGAGGGTGCTGCATATTCAATATTGACTCTTTGGATGTCGACCTGACGGCTCGAACATATTGATTTAATTATAATTAGCCTGACCAGTTTAAGCGGGATGCCAATGATATTGATTTTCATTTGTCTGGCAAGGTGAAAATGGAGGGGGCTTTGGGTGCGTGTTGTGTGGTCGGCAGAGCTCGGCTGAAAAGCAGAGCCATTACAGCAAACCGCGAGAACGAAGCGAGGGAAAAGGGCGTAGCGGAAGAAAAAGGTGCGAAATGTGAAGCGATATCCGGCCCGATAGGACGGGCCGGATATCGGACTCAGCGAGTGCTCAGCAGTCGGCGGGTGAGGGGGATAGTCGCCAGCAGGCGATAGACCAGCAGAGACGATCCCAGCAGCAGCGGCACCTTGGCGATCTCCCACAGGATGGATGCGGCCTGCGGGCCAAACACGAAGAGCCAGACCACCAGCATCATGTGCAGGCAGTAGATCCCGAGCACTTTGGGGGCCTGACGTTCAAGCCAGCTGCCCTTGCCCCACTCGGGGTTGGCCAGCAGCAGTCCAAACAGGCCGAGAGCCCAGGGAAGGGAGCCGAGCAGGAAGTCGTGGCGGGTGAGCGGCACTGCGGCAAAGTGCTGCAGCGCCCAGGCTTCACAGCCATAGAGCGTCACGCCCGCCAGCAGCAGTTGCCAGCCGGTGCGGGCATCGGGCTGCCACTGACGCTGGCGCAACAGGGCCCCGAGCGCCACAAACAGCAGGGAGAAGAAGGGGCCGTTACGGGTGAGCAGTGGCCACTCGGCGCCCAGCAGCGGCTTGGCATAGGAGCCCCCCAGCAGCGCCAGCAGGTAGAGGCCAAGACCCAGCCAGATGGCGAGCGATGGTCTGCCAAGCCGGTAGCAGAGTGCCAGCAGGGCCACCGCCATGACCAGGGCTGGCAGGAACCAGAGGTGGATCATGCCGCCCACCAGCCATCCATTGAGGGGGTCGCCGAGCTGGAATTGCCACTGCCCACGCAGGGAGGCCAGATAGCCCTGTTGCACGGCATCCAGCGGATTGAACGGCACCAGCAGGTAGACCAGACTCCAAACCAGCCAGAGCAACAGCAAGGGGCGGCAGTAGTGCCAAGCCACGGTCAGCGGCGCCTCGCGACTCAGTCTCGGCTGCAGAAAGTAACCGGCACAGAGGAAAAACAGCGGCACGGCAAAGCGGCATAACTGGTTGATGGTGCCGCTCAGCCAGAGCCAGGATCCACTTCCCCACAGGGCGGGATTGAACGGATTGGCGAAGGGGGATATGTGAATGGTCATCACGGCCAGAATGGCCAGTACCCGCCCGCACTCGATACTGGAAATACGCATGGTGGCTCGTCACTACAGGGGTTGTGACGGCACGCTAAAATTCTTGCCGAAAACTTACAACCAATTGATTCTATTAGTGTGAATCACGCTGTTGAGTAGTTACGTTTTGTAACGGGATGGTGGAAGGTGTTACCTGTAACGGGAGCAAGCTCCCGTTTTTTGGGCGCGCTCATGCAGATAAAAAAAGCGAGGCGGACGCCTCGCTTGGTTGGGGAGCTCGAGCTTACTGGTGAGTCAGCATGCTGCTCTGGTTGGCGGCCAGGGTGGTTCTGCCCGAGCTCTCCAGCCAGGTTTTGATCCGCTTGGCATCGGCGACCCTATCGTTGGTGGTCTCGGCATTGAGCAGCACCATGATCACCGGCTCGCGATTGACCTTGGTGCCCAGCACCAGACAGCGGCCCGCTTCGCGGATATAGCCGGTCTTGGAGAGAGTGAACTCCCATTGCCCTTCGCGGATCAACCGGTTGGAGTTGAGGTAGTGCAGCTGACGCTTGTTGGTGCGCACATAACTCTGCTCGTCGGTGGAGTACTGGCGGATCAGCGGATAGGAGGCCGCTGCGGCGGCGAGTTTGGCGAGATCCTGCGCGGTGGAGACATTGCGCGGGTTGAGCCCTGTGCTGTCAGCGTAGCGGGTATTCCACATCCCCAGCATGCGGGCTTTGGCGTTCATCGCCTCGACAAAGGCGCGCTGACCGCCGGGATAGTGGCGGGCCAGTGCCGAGGCGGCACGGTTTTCAGAGGACATCAGGGCGATATGGAGCATTTCGGCGCGGCTGAGCCTAGAGCCGATGGCCAGGCGTGAACCGGTTCCCTTGATGCGGTCGATGTCGGCATTGGTCACGGTGAGCATTTCGTTGAGGCGCAGGTTGGCATCCAGCACTACCAGCGCCGTCATCAGCTTGGTGAGTGAGGCGATGGGCATTACCCGGTTGCCGTTGCGCTCGGAGATCACCTCGCCGGTTCTGTGGTTGGCCACCACGAAGGCAGCCGAGCTGAGGTTGGGCACATCCCGTCGCTCGAGAAAGCCGCTGCTGCTCTTGCTGCTGGCGGAAAAGGGGTTGGCATGGGCACTGTCCATAGTGGCCGGCAGCATTACTGCGCCAAGCAACAGGGGAAGGAGGGAACGCATCATCATGATCAGCTCTACCGGACGAAATACAGGGATATCTCGCTAAGTTATATGTCGTGAACTGGCGCTTCACAATCATTCTCACCTTGATATTGATAATTTACGGCGTTGAGCGTGCTCTGACGGCGAGGAGAGCGTAAAAGAGGTCTCCATAGAGTCTTTTTTTGCATTGAAACTATGGACTGGCCGTGATGGCGAGCGGAAGCCGGCGCTAAAAAAATCGGGACCAGAACGGTCCCGATTGGCATGGAGCATTGCCTGCCGGTTAGTGGGCATCTTCCTGCTTGATCTTGAAGCGCATGGCGATCACCACGAACAGCAGCGGGCCAATGATGGTCCAGACGCCGGTGGAGATATCGCCGGAGATAAAGGGGGCGACCACGGTAAAGACGTTGCCGAAGGCGACCAGGATCAGGCTGATGATGGTGGCAAGCAGTACCGAGCCCGCGCTCTTGAAGAAGATCAGGTCCTTGCCCAGCGCCGGGTTGTTGCGATAGCGATACCAGGCGTAGATGAGGAACATGTAGGGCAGGGTCATGCCGACGTTGGTCATGGTGATGATCAGCTCGTAGAGGGCGGCGGCCCCTTCCGGGTTGATCAGGGTAAAGATGGACTTGGCGGCAATGAACAGACAGACCACCCAGGCTTGCACCTTGAGGGCTTCAATGCGCACGCCATTCTCGTTCTCGCGCTGGAAACGCTCCGGCCAGAAGTAGCTCGGGGTGCCGGTGATGAACTGGCGCAGTGGCGCGTATGAGAGGGCGATAAAGGCGCCCAGATAGCTCAGGAACATGCCAAGGCCAGCAAAGCGCATGAACACCTGTCCCAGCCACTCGCCACCGAGATGGCGCCCCAGCTCCAACATGATGATGAAGAGGGCGGAGAGAGAGGTGATCCCCTCGGCCGGGAAGTCGCTCCAGCGCATGATTGAGCCAACCGCCAGAAAGCCGATGATGTAGCAGAGTACGATGAAGGCGCCGGAGAGGAAGATGCCGCGCTTGAGGTCACGCTCGGGATCTTCCAGCTCGTCAGCCACCCCGGCCATCGCCTCGACCCCGCCGTAGGCGAAGATGGCGAACACCATAAAGCCGAGGAAGGGGATGATGTCGTTGAACGCGGCATTGGGAGACGCCGTCAGTGATGCCTGGGTGAAGGGCTCCTGCAGAGTCATGCCGCTCACCGCGAAGGTGAAGACGCCACCGACCAGCAGCAACACGTTGAGTGCCACCACGGAGAGACCGCCGATAGCCGCCACTTTGGCGAAGCGGGCGCTGCCCAGGGTGATGAGCTTGGTGACGGTGGCAACCAGTGCGATGGCGACTACGCCCAGAATAAAGGGGCCAAAGTCGATGCCGGTGCCCAGGGTGACCGGGATGACGGTGATGTCGCGGCCAAACAGCATGAAGGAGAGGGGCACCCACATGGAGAGCGCCTTGCCAAACATCCAGATGACGTAGGAGGCGAACCACATGGTCAGACCGATAAAGGCGAATCGGGTCGAGACCGAGTGGCGCATCCAGGTAAAGATGCCGCCTGCCTCTTTGCGAAAGCCGGTGCCGAATTCGATCATCATCAAAATGAACGGGATGAAGAAGAACAGACCGCCGATCACGAACATCGGAATGGCGGCATATCCCATTCGGTAAAAACCGATCCCGATATTAGTGACGCCAAATACCGATGTTAATATCATCAATATAAAGGCGCCCAATTTCAGCTTTTTTGCTGACATATTAAAAACTCCCTGATGGTGCTGGATTTAAAATAATCAAAAATTAAACGGACGAAACCGGACCCATTAATAACGCAGTAGCGCCATGCCATCTTGCTGTGGCGGGCGCGATCGGGTCATCTCTGACCGGGCTGGCTTACCCGTCAGGCGGTCAATGAATGTATGGGCGGAGCTGCATGGTCTGTGCCATGCGCGGTATTGGTCAGCGTTGCCGAAAATTAACTGTGAACGATTTTATCATTAATGCTGCTGGGCAGGTAAGTTTCCCGAATGAAGCTGTGGTTGAAATAAACAGACCTGCCAGTTAATTGATACGTTGCGGATGTAAACATTTACGCCTAGGCCGACACTTATTTCCATTATTGGTATTCGGCATATTTGGCGGAGTGAATTGCGCCATCCAGCCTGATAAATCCGCCCCAATGGCGACAGCGCTTATCCTCCCAGCCGGGTCAGCAGCACGCCGCCGGTAATAATGGCCGCCGCCGTCAGCCGCATGCGCCCGAGCGGCTTTTTCAGCAGCCAGACCGAGAGCAGCATGGCAAACAGCACACTGCTTTCGCGCAGAGCCGCGACTACGCCAATGGGAGCTTGGGTCATGGCCCAGATAACAATCCCATAGGCGAGCAGTGACATGGCACCTCCGGTAGCGCCAACCAGCGCATATTGACGGATCTGGCTCCATGCCTTGCGTTTCTGGTGGGCGAGCAGCACCAGCAGCATCGCCAGCCCGGTACAGGCAAAGAGCCAGAGGGTGTAGCGTACCGGTTCACCCCCTGCGCGGGCGCCGGCCCCATCCGAGAGGGTATAGGTCGCCGTGAACATGGCCGTGATCAGTGCTGCCCGAACCGCTTTGCTGTCAAGGCGCTGCTGCCCACCTCGCCTGGCCATCAGCAAGACCCCCATGATCAGCACGCAGGCGCCGATGATGCCGCCGTAACCGGGGTAGTCCCCCAGCAATATGGCACTTAACGCCATGGCGAGCAGCGGGGCACTGCCACGGGCCAGCGGATAGATCTGGCCAAAATCGCCCTGATTGTAGGCATTGCTGAGAAACAGGCAGTAACCGATATGGAGCAGGACTGAGAGGCCGAGCCAGGGCAGCTCGGCAGCAGAGGGAAGCCCCATGGGCAGCAGCGCCACGGCGGCGATAAGCCCTGAAAAGATCGCCACCAGTGACACCCCCACCAGCCGCTCTTCGCCAATTTTGACCAGCGCATTCCAGCTGGCGTGAAGCAGGGCTGCCAGCAGAACGGCAAAAAAGACGGTGGTGCTCATGGGAAAGGGCTCTCGGGCGATGGGGGCCAACAGCATACCCGTCTGGAGCCTGATTGGCCGAGATCTTTATCAAAGCTTCGGTTTCTCGGGGTTCTTCTCCTGCTTGGTGGTGCTGCCCAGTTGCCCCAGCACCAGTTTGGGGTGGGGATCTGTCTGCAGCGGAATATCCTGCAACTGCGTTCCCTGCTGGTGGCGATGGATGATTACTGCGGCCATCTTGCCCAGCGCCTCGTAGCTGCTGATGGTGCCAACGCTGCAGCCGTGCTCGACGAACAGCTCTGCACTGCAGATGGTAGGGATGGCAGCTGCGTTGAGTGCATTCAGCAAACGGGGGGCGATGGAGAGCAGATAGCTGTCTGCGGCCAGAAAGACGATGTCGTTTTTGGCATCCTGTTGCAGCCGCTTCAGTTCGTTGTCCAGCCGCCGTGGGTCAGGGGCCATTCGCCAGGTGACCATCTGCCACTGGTAGCGTTTCGCTTCATTGAGCAACATATCGGCCACCAGCAGGGTGTTCTGCTCACGGGGGTTGAAGGGTAGCAGCAGCCGTTTTCCGGTGGCCAGATGCTCGCTGGCGTTGGCCAGTTGCAGTGCCATCGGCACCATGTTGCTTACCCCGGCCACCATGCTGTTCTGGGCTTTATCTTCCGAGAGAATGTCTGCCCCGACCGGATCGGATACCACGTTGAAGATCAGTGGCTTGCGGTTGGCTACCAGACTCTTGGTCATGGTGGTGGCGGTGGTGCCAAAGGTGTAGATGTAGTCGTATTCGGCCAGTTTCGGCAGCATCTGCTGGCGCAGCATGGTTGCCAGCGCTGTGCGATCCTGATCGGCGTTATAGGTGGTGATGGTGGCCTGATAGCCAAGACGGGTCAGCTCTGCCCGAAAGCCCGTTTCGGCTGCGGTTTCACCGCGCCACAGCACCATGGCGATAGAGAGGGCGTGAGCGGGAAGAGCCAGCAGCAACAGCAGGACGAAAGGCAGCCTGACCATGATCATCTCTCCGGCGATAAATCTACTGTTGAGCCTAGGCCACTTTCTCCGGTCGTGAGCGACGCTCAGCAAAAAGCGCGATGGCAAGCCATCGCGCTTTTGGGATCCGCAAAACCTCGATTAGAAGTCGTAGCGGGCAGCCAGCTGGAAGTCATCCTTGTTGGCGGTCGCTTTGCCGGCAACGCTGTCTAGATTGTTGATGCGGTACTCGCCAATCACCCGCAGGTTCTTGTTGAACTTGTACTGGGCTCCCAGGGTGTAGTAATCCACATTGTCTTTCTTGGTGCCAGCCTTGTCCTGCTCCTGTTTGTTCCACAGCGCCATCAGACCGAAGCCATTCTCGAAGTTGTAGCCCAGCGCGGCTTCCCAACCGGTGTGATCGGTGCCGGTCGCCAGGAAGTCGCTGCCATCGGCATAACTCAGGGCGGCGTAGGCGGCCTTGTTGTCAAACTTGGCGGAGATCAGCCACAGTTTTGCATCTTCTTCACCGCTCTTGTCGCGCAGGCCGACGTTATAGGCGGTACCCAGCGACAGGTTGAAAGGGAAGGTATAGGCCACGGCTGCTCCGTAGGCCGCGTCGCTATCCTTGCTGGTAGTCTCTTCGGTGTCACCACCGTCGAACTTGTAGCTGGTGTCGAGCTGGAAGCCATTGAACAGGCCGGAGTATTTCAGTACGGAACCGGCGCGGTTGGTGGCGAAGGTGTCGGTTTTTGCACCCAGCGCTTCGTTACCGTAGCCGTCGGAGAGGGAGACATCAGTCCAGTCCGCCAGGAAACCCGGGGCACCTTTCTGGCGGCCGAAGGTCACTGTACCCCAGTCAGCGCCCACACCGGCAAAGGCCAGACGGGTACGTAGGTTGTCGGAGCTCTCGCTGATGGTCTTCTCGCTGTCGTTGATGTACATCTGCACTTCGTACTGGGCCAGCGCCTTCAGACCGCTCTGGATCTGGGTCTCGGCCTTGGCACCGAAGCGGACAAACTGGTTAGCCCCTTGCTTGGCGCTGTAATCCTTGGTGCCATTCGGGTTGGCGGTATCGACGTTTTCTTTCTTGTCGCCGAAGAATTGACCGGCGTAGATGCGGCCATACAGGTCCAGCATGGCGGTATCATTTTTATACACCTCAACGGCTTGCGCCTGGAAGGCGGCGGTCAGAGCCAGTGCCACTACAGTCAGCTTTTTCATCTTAATCCCTTGTGTTGCAAGCTTTTGTTTTGAAGACGGGGCCATCCTAGGGAAGATGCATGACAGCGGGGTGACAACTGGATGAAGAGTCGATGGCAATTGGGTTGCAATTGGATGAATTGGCTACATTTATGCACCTGGCAGCTACTTTTGTGCGCAAAGGTTTGCCCTTGTGGTAGAATGCCGCCCGTTTTCGAGCTCCATAGGTTGGATATGCGATGAGACGTGAACTGGCAATCGAGTTTTCCCGAGTGACGGAAGCGGCTGCACTGGCTGGCTACAAGTGGCTCGGACGTGGTGACAAGAATATCGCTGATGGGGCGGCCGTAGCGGCCATGCGCCACATTCTCAACCAGATCGAGATCGATGGTGAGATTGTGATCGGCGAAGGTGAAATTGATGAAGCGCCGATGCTCTATATCGGCGAGAAGGTCGGTACCGGACACGGCGACGCGGTGGATATCGCGGTCGATCCCATCGAGGGTACCCGCATGACCGCCATGGGTCAGGCCAACGCGCTGGCCGTGCTGGCGGTGGGCGACAAGGGTTCTTTCCTGAAAGCACCTGACATGTACATGGAAAAGCTGATCGTCGGGCCCAAGGCCAAAGGCGCCATCGACCTGGATCAGGCTCTCGAGCTGAACCTGAAGTCCGTGGCCAAGGCGCTGGGCAAGCCGCTCTCCCGTCTGACCGTCATTACCCTGGCCAAGCCGCGTCATGACAAGGCAATCAAGGAGATGCAGGGTCTGGGCGTGCGGGTGTTCGCCATTCCTGATGGTGACGTTGCCGCCTCCATCCTCACCTGTCTGCCGGACAGCGAAGTCGACATGCTGTATGGCATCGGCGGCGCACCGGAAGGGGTGATCTCCGCGGCGGTGATCCGCGCGCTGGATGGCGATATGCAGGCCCGTCTGGTGCCGCGTCACCGCGTCAAGGGCGACAGCCCGGAAGTGCGTGCGCTGGGCGAGCAGGAAATTGCCCGCTGCGAAGCGCTGGGCATCGATGTCAACAAGGTGCTCAAGCTGGAAGACATGGCGAAGAATGACAACGTCATCTTCTCCGCCACCGGCATCACCAAGGGTGATCTGCTGGATGGCATCACCAGCGATGGCGTGATGGCGACCACCGAGACTCTGTTGATCCGTGGTAAATCCCGCACCATTCGTCGTATCAAGTCGATCCATTACCTTGAGCGCAAAGACAGCGTGGTACGCGATATCATCTTGTGATGATGGCTCGCTGAACCGGCTGTGTTGTCTGAAGCCCGATCGCCCGTGCGGTCGGGCTTTTTCTTGTGCGCCAGCTACGTTTGTGCCGCCGCTTCGGCTATGGTGGCTCAGACCGTCCCAAAGGAGTGGAGTCTATGGAGTGTCGTAGCGGCTGCGCTGCCTGTTGCATCGCCCCCAGTATCAGCAGTGCCATTCCCGGTATGCCAGATGGCAAACCGGCTGGCGTCCCCTGTATCCAGCTCGATAGCGCCCTTGGCTGCAAGATCTTCGGTCAACCGGAGCGCCCGGCGGTGTGCGGCGGTTTTCGCCCCATGATGGATGTGTGCGGCAGCCACCGTGCCGAGGCCATCTGGCTGATCGGCGAGCTGGAGCGGCTCACCACCTGACGAGGGCAGAGTGAAGCGATAAAAAAGAGGCCGCATCATGCGGCCTCTCGCGTTTCTATTCGCCGGGGATCAGATCCCCGCCAGCTCCAGTGCCTGACGATAGTACTCGTTGGCCTTGTTGGTAAGGCGGCGCTTGTCCATCAGCTGGCCGAGAGCATGGTAGGCGGCGGCGCTCGGCGCCCGCTCCACCTCCTGCTCCAGCAGCTTCTGGGCATCGTCCAGCTGACCGGCCAGTAGATAGAGCTGGGCCAGTGCGGTGTCCACCTCCGGTTGCCCCTGCTGTTTTTGCAGCAGTGCCAACAGCGGCTGGTAGCTGTCGAGTTTCAGCTTGGGCAGGCGAGCCAGCAGCTGCGGCATCGGCTGTTTGCGCAGCGCCTCCTGCCACAGGGTGGCGGCCTCGCCATCGGCGCCCAGCTGGCGCAGCAGATCGCCGTAGCAGGCCAGCAGTTCTGGCTCGAGGCGCAGTTTGCGCGGCAGATCCTGCCACACCGCCTTGAGGGTCTCGAGGCTGCCGGCAGCCTGTTGCAGGCGACCACACCAGGCTTGTTGCAGCAGATCTTCTTCCTGTTTCGGGGTCAGCTTGCCCACCTTGTGCAGCGCCGGGATCAGGTCGCACAGGGCGCTCCAGTCCTGACGGGCCAGATGCACCTGACGCAGCTGATCCAGCACCATGGGGTGGCGCGGGTTGAGGGCGTAGACCGACTCCAGCATCGCCAGCGCGGTATCGTACTGGCCCTGCTCGATTTGCAATTGGGTTTGGGTCAGGGTGAGCGCCAGCTCGGCTTTGGGATTCTCTTCCTGCGCTTTTTGCAGGTATTGATCCCGGCGGGCGTCGTCACCACGGGCCTGTGCCGCCTTGGCGGCGCTCAGGTAGTTGAGCAGCGGGGTATCGCTGTTGCTGGCCCCCTTGATCATCAGTTTTTCAGCCTGACTGTAGTGCCCTTCGGCCATCGCCAGGGTGGCGGCGACGGTCTGTTGATTGGCCTTGCGGCGGCGGCGCGAGCCGTACCAGCCGAGGGTCTTGCGGCGCAGGCCGAATACCCGACCCAGCAGCCACTCGACGATCAGCAGGGCGCCGTAGAACAGCACGGCCAGGATCACCGCGCTGGTGACGGAAGATTCGATGGTGTAATTGCCAAGGGCAATCAGTACATAGCCCTTGTTACCGGAGGCTTGCGGGCCAAAGATCAGCCCTGCGACCATCACGGCAACCAGAATGATTATACGGATCATGGTGCCCTCCTCAGCTGCTGGCCAGAATGCGTTGCAGGCGTTCGGTCAGCACCTGCTCCAGCATGGCCTGGGTCTTGAACTGGGCCGGATAGTCGATCTGGATCTGCTCACCCTTTAGCTTGTCGATCTCGCCCTGCATGTAGCGGGTGGCGCTGTTGTCGGTGTCGAAATATTGGGTCAGCCAGCGCTGGGCCTTGTCCAAGCTGTCTTCGTAGAGCGCCTGCTGCTCGCGATAGACGGAGAGCTGGGCCTGCAACAGCTTGGTTTTGAGGTTTTCACGCAGGAAGATCTCCTGCTGCGGCGAGAGCAGCGCCTCGACCGCGCCATCGCGGCGACGGATGGTGACGAAGTTCTCGGTGAACTTGACCCAGTTCTTCTTCAGATTGCTCTCCCACTCGTCTGGATTGGTGCTGACCGCTTGATCCGGCTCGGCCTTGGCTTCCGGCATGCTGACGGTGGAGAGGGGCAGCAGCTCGATCTGGTCGGACAGTGCCGCCAGCTTGAGGGTCAGTCCCTCGCGGTCGATGCGCGGCATCCCCTTGAGCTTGGCGATATCCTCGGCCAGCGCCTTGCGGATCGGCATCAGGCTGGGGTCGTTGAGGGCGGCGATCCGCTCGTCGGCATTGCCGAGCAATGTGATGGCGGAGACGAGGTCATGCTCCAGCCACAGTTTGCGACCCGCCATCCGAACCAGATACTCGGATTCGGCCAGCATCCAGTCGTTGGGGCGTTTATCGTTGAGATCCAGTACCCGGTTCTGCAGACCCTGCATCTCCCCTTGCAGCCGCTGCTGGGTTTGATCCAGCGCGGCCAGCTGCTCGGCATCCTTGCTGCTGGTCTGGTCGATCTTGCTCAGGGCGCTCGCCAGCTGCTGCTTGAGCTGGGCCAGTTCGGCTTGCTGGGCCACGGCATTCTTGTGACCGTGCAGATAGAGACCGCCGGTCAGGCCAAGGGCCAGCAGGATGGCGACCCCTCCCAGTACGGCACCGGAGCGGCTCTTGCTGCCATTGACCGCAGCGGTCGGCTGGGGTTTTACCTGGGATTCTTGTTGTTCTGTCATTCCATCTTCCTCAGTTCCAGTGCGGCCGTCAGGGCCTGGTTGGATGCACCTTGGGCAATCGTGATATGGATAAAGCCCGCGGAGTGGGCCATCTCGGCCACTCGCGGGCTGGGGACCACCAGCAGGCGGTCAAAAAGCCAGGGCCGCTGGTGGTCGGGAACCAGCTCCAGCAGCCGTTGCAGCAGTTCACCACTGGTAATGAGCAGGCTGTCCAGCCCCGCTGCCTGCCAGTGGCGGGTCAATGTCTCCCCGTCTAGCTCGGGGTAGTGGCGTTCATAGGCCGCACAATAGTGCACCAGAGCACCGCGTGAGGCCAGCGTGCTGGCGATGAGATCCCGCCCGCCATTACCGCGCAAGATCAGTACCCGTTTGCCTGCTACCTGCTGCAGGGCGGGCAGGGCCAGCAGCCCTTCGCTGCGCGGGTCATCCGGGCAGCTTGCTGTGATGCCGATAGCGGCAAACGCATCTGCGCTGGCCTGACCCACCGCAAAGTACTCAATATGTGGCCAGGTCTGACCAGTTTGCAACAGAAAATCGTGTGCAAAATGAACGGCATGGATGCTGACCGCGATAACGATATCGGCGCTGTGCAACAGGTTGGGCAAGCGGGGGAGTTCACTGCCCGCCACGGTTTCCAGCAGCGGGCAGCAGAGTGGTGCATGGCCGTGCTGGCGCAACAACTGCACCAGTTCGGCGGCCTGGGCGGCCGGACGCACCACCAGCGGGGTCATGCGCGGTAGACCTCGGCGAGGATCTCGTCGGCACCGGCGGCCAGCAGGCGCTGGGCCAGTTGCTCGCCGAGGGCCTCACCATCGGCCAGCGGGCCGCGGATCTCGTCACGGATTACCTGGCTGCCATCCGGGCTACCCACCAGACCGCGCAGCCAGATCTGCTCGCCTTCGACCAGTGCGTAGGCACCGATAGGCACCTGACATCCCCCTTGCAGGGCGCGATTCATGGCGCGTTCGGTCAGCACCCGGGCGCGGGTCTCGGCGTGCTCCAGCGGCGCCAGCAGGGCGTGAAGCTCAACATCGTCGAGGCGACATTCGATACCGACGGCACCCTGACCGTTGGCGGGCAGGCTCTGCTCCGGCTCGATAAAGGCGGTGATGCGGTGCGCCATCTCCAGTCGTTTCAGACCGGCGGCGGCGAGGATGATGGCGTCGTACTCACCGGCATCCAGCTTGGCGAGGCGGGTGTTGACGTTGCCACGTAGGTCGCGGATCACCAAATCCGGGCGCGCCGCGCGCAACTGGCACTGGCGGCGCAGGCTGGAGGTGCCGACCACGGCCCCTTGCGGCAGTTCGGCAATAGCTTTGAAACGGTTGGAAACGAAGGCGTCGCGGGGATCTTCCCGCTCGCAGATAGTGTGCAGACCAAGTCCCTCGGGGAACTCCACCGGCACGTCTTTCATGGAGTGAACGGCGATATCGGCCCGCCCTTCCAGCATGGCGGTCTCCAGCTCCTTGACGAACAACCCCTTGCCACCGACCTTGGCCAGCGGGGTATCGAGGATCTTGTCACCCTGAGTGCTCATGGGCACCAGTTCGACCTGCAACTGCGGGTGCAGGGCTTCGAGCCGGTCTTTGACAAAGTTGGCCTGCCACAGGGCCAGAGGGCTCTTGCGAGTGGCAATTTTCAGGGTTCGGGCTGCCATATCAATCAGTTGTTTCATTTTTAGAAGGAAATCGATATTACCACCCTTTGCCCGTGCTTTCATGGCGGAGCCGGCAAAAGCGGGGCCAAGCTCAAAAATGCATGCTGAAAATGATTTTCATTAAGCAAGCGGCCTTGATTAATTCATTGAATGCATTGGAATTTAATGATTTCCCCTGATACTTGATGTGGTCATACCAGAAATAATCTGACGTTTAGCTGAAGGCTTGTTTACCACCGCTGTTTGCATTGTTAACATGATCACACTTTTTTGACGTATCCCTCTTTTGGTGCGTCATTTTCACTTAGGTGATAGGCAGGGCATTGCAGGAACACATCGATACGCTGGTTGCGCGTTATGACGACATTACCCGTCTCAAGACGCAACGGGCGTTAGGTCTCATGAGTCGCTACGGGCAGCAGGTATTCCAACTGCTGCCCGTCATGCTGCACTTCAATCACCCCCTGCTCCCCGGTTATGTCTCCGGTGATGTTCCTCATGGCATCTGGAGCTTCAGCGCCAGCGCCGAGCAGCAAGCCTTTATCGATGACCTCTGTCGCAACGCCAACTGTCAGAGCGGCCTGGCAACCCATGATCGAGCCATTCAGGGGCTCTACTCCATGGGCAGCACCTCCTCCATCGGCCAGTGCTGTCACTCCGATCTCGATATCTGGGTTTGCCACGTGGCTGGCTTGTCGCAGGAGCGGCTCGCCCTGCTGGAGCAGAAGTGCCGGTTGCTCTCCAAGTGGGCGGAGCAGCGCGGGGTCGACCTCAACTTCTTCCTGATCCCCGAAGACAAGTTCCGCCAGACCAACGATGCCGAGATGCAGGGAGAGAGCTGTGGCAGCGCCCAGCACCTGCTGCTGCTTGACGAGTTCTACCGCAGCGCCATGCGTATCGCGGGCAAACGCTTGATCTGGTATCTGGTGCCCACCGAGTGTGATGATCACTACGACGACTATGTGAACGGGTTGTTCGAGAGTGGCAAGCTCAGGCAGGATGACTGGCTCGATCTCGGCAGTTTTGACCGGATTCCGGCGGAGGAGTATTTCGGCTCTGCCCTGTGGCAGCTCTACAAGGGGATCGATTCCCCCTATAAGGCGGTGCTCAAGTCGGTGCTGATGGAGGCTTATTCCCACGAGTACCCCAACACCCGGTTGCTATCGATGATCAGCCGCGACTGGTTTCAGCACAACGAGGGGATGCACTACCGGCTCGACAACTATTGTCTGATGCTGGACAAGGTGACCAATTACCTCAAGTCCATCGGCGACATGGCGCGACTCGATCTGGTGCGCCGCTGCTTCTACCTCAAGGTGTGCGATGGCCTCAGTCATCCCAAGGATGATCACTCTCCCGAGTGGCGCCGCGAGCAGATGAGCCAACTGGTCTCCTACTGGGGTTGGAGCCAGGATAAACTGTACCACCTCGATCATCGCCACGAGTGGAAGGTCGAGGAGGTGAAGATCGCCCATGCCGAGTTGCTGGAGGCCCTGATGCAGAGCTACCGCAACCTGATCCAGTTCGCCCGTCGCAACAACATCAGCGAGTCGATCAACCCGGAAGATATCGGCATCCTGTCGCGTAAACTATACGCCGCGTTCGAGAGCCTGCCGGGCAAGGTGCAGCGGGTGAACCTCAAGATCGCGCCGGATCTGAGCGAGCCCGACCTTAGCTTCGTGCAGGTGCCCCACGGTCGCCTCAACCGCGCCGGCTGGTATCTCTACAAACATTCGCTGGAGCCGGTGGACATCATTGGTCGCGCGCCGCTCGAGTTCAACGGCTACATCAGCAAGCTGGTCTCCTGGGCCTACTTCAACGATCTGCTGACCCCCCAGTCGCGGGTGCACCTGTTCAATCAGGGCTCGGATCTGCACATCGACAATCTGCACCAGTTCTGCCGCGATCTCTCCGGCTGCTTCCCCGAGAAGTACCCGCTGGCCACCAACCTGGCGCTCAGTCGGCCGTGCGAGATCCGTCAGCTCTCCATCTTCCTCAACCTGGAGATGGACCCGACCAGCCACTGGGTCGGTCAGGTGATCGAATTTGACGCCAATACAGTGGATGTCTTCTCGTTCGGTCGCAATCAGGAGTGTCTGGTCGGTTCGGTGGATCTGGTCTATCGCAACTCCTGGAGCGAGATCCGTACTCTGCACTTCCAGGGGGATGAAGCTGTGGTCGATGCCCTCACCACCATCCTCGGCAAGATGCATCAGGATGCCGCCGCCCCCGAGATGATCGAGGTGTTCTGCTATAGCCAGCACTTCCGATCTCTGGTGCGCTCCCGTTTCCAGAAGCTGGTGGCGGAGTGTATCGATCTGCGCCTTGCCCGCGACAAGCAGCAGCTGGTCAAGACCATGGCCCTTGGCCGCGAGAAGTACGGCATCTTCTTCGAGCGGCGCGGGGTGTCGGTGAAGAAGCTGGAGAACGCCATCGATTTTTACCGTCACATCTCCCACAACAAGCTGGATCACCTGCCGCTGCGGCTCGACAAGACCCACAGCCAGCATCTGCCGAGCATCGTCGATGCCTACGCCAGCGAAGGGTTGGTGCAGTTCTTCTTCGATACCCGGGATGCGGGCACCAACATCTATATCCTCGATGAGGCGAACCGGGTGGAGATCTACCAGCACTTTGCCGGCAACAAGGATGAGCTGGTGGCGGGGGTCAACCGCTTCTACACCTCCAACCACGAGCGGTTCAGCGATGATGGTCAGTTCATCAACTTCAACCTGCCCCAGTACTACGAGATAGTGCAGCAGGGGAGCGAGCTGGCAGTGATCCCCTATCGCAGCCAGGGAGCTCCGCGTGAGCAGGTGTCACCCACTCGTGATGTCGGGTGACCCGCGAGGGTAAGTCGCCATAAAAACGGCCTGCAGATGCAGGCCGTTTGCTTTTGCGGTTGCTCAGGCGCCGAGGCGGGCCAGCAGCCAGCTGCGAATGTCGCCGAGCTGCGGACGGCAGATCTCGTGACGCATCGGGTACTCGTGCCACTCGGGGTCGAGCCCGGCGCTTTCCAGCCGGTTCTTGGCATCCCAACCGAGCGACAGGCTCACCACATCGTCGTAGATGCCGTGCATGTAGCAGATGGGCAGGGCGCGAGCAGCCTCGCTCATCTCGCCGAGCAGCTTGTCGGGGGCAGCCAGATAGGTGGACATGCAGAGCAAGCCCGCCAGCGTAGCCTGATAGCGCAGCGCGGTGAAGGAGGCAATTACCCCGCCCTGTGAGAAGCCTGCCAGCACGATATGCTCGGGGGCAAACCCGTCGGCCACCAGCTGATCCAGCAATGCGGCAATCTGGTCGGCTGATTCACGGACATGGGACTCCACGGCCCGCTCGGCGGGATCCTCGAAGCTCTTGATGTCGTACCAGCCGCGCATCTTGTAGCCCATGTTGATGGTGATGGGGCGCTCGGGGGCATCCGGCAGCAGGTGACGCACCGGCAGCTCGGCGGGCAGATCCAGCGCGTCCACCAGCGGGGCGAGACCGGCGCCGGAATCACCCAGCCCATGCAGCCAGATCACCGCATGACGGGCGCCCTGCGGGTGCAGGTCGATCATGGGAACACTACCTCTTCGCCCGCCTGGGCGGTGCAGGATTGGCTTAACAGCGCCTTGAGCTCGTGGCCGAAGCGGTTGTCGATCCAGGTGTCACCCTGCAGTTCGAAGTGGAAGCCGTTCTCGCGGGTGGCGACCCAAATCTGGTGCAGTGGCTCCTGCTTGTTGATGATGACCTTGGTCTTGTTCTCGAAAGAGAGGGTCAATACGCCGCCGCTGCGTTCGCAGTCGATATCCGGATACCCCTCGTCGAGCGTGTCTTCCACATATTGGAAAAAGGCGTCGGTCAGGGCGTGATACTCGTGATCCTTCATCGGTTTATCCTGTTGCTTTTAACAATGTGAGTGCGATTATAGAGGGCCAAAAATTTTTTCGCAGCGAACCATTATGATCACCCAGTTCACCAAGTGTCTGCTTGCCACTCTTCTGTCCCTCGGGTTGGCCGCGTGCGGTCTGAAGGGGCCGCTCTATATGCCGCCCCCCGAGCAGCCACAGAGCCAGAGTACACCGCAAGCAGCGCCGCCTGCGACCACTGAGGCTGCCACCGAGGCCGCGCCGCACTAATGCCGCACCCATTCTAGGAAGGAACCGCCCCCTTGGATCACTTTAACTACGACGCCGACGGCCAGCTTCAGGCCGAGCAAACCCCGCTGCAACAGCTTGCCGAGCAGTACGGTACCCCGCTTTACGTCTACTCCCGTGCGACCCTCGAGCGCCACTGGCACGCCTTCGACAAGGCCGCTGGCGATATTCCCCATCTGATCTGCTATGCGGTGAAGGCCAACTCTAACCTGGCGCTGCTCAACCTGCTGGCCCGTCTGGGCTCGGGGTTTGACATCGTCTCCGGTGGCGAGCTGTCGCGGGTACTGGCGGCGGGCGGTGATCCGGCCAAAGTGGTCTTCTCCGGGGTCGCCAAGAGTGAAGCGGAGATGCGCCTCGCGCTGGATAAAGAGATCCTCTGCTTCAATCTGGAGTCGGAAGCCGAGCTGGAGCGCCTCAATCGGGTGGCGGGCAGCATGGGCAAGAAGGCTCGCGTCTCGGTGCGGGTCAATCCGGATATCGATGCCGGTACTCACCCCTATATATCCACCGGCCTCAAGCAGAACAAGTTCGGCATTCCCATCGAGCTGGCGCCAGCCATCTATCGCAAGGCGGCCGCGATGGCGAACATCGAGATCGTCGGGGTGGATTGCCATATCGGCTCGCAACTCACTGAATTGAATCCCTTTATGGAAGCGGCTGACAAGTTGCTGCGGCTGATCGACGGTCTGGCAGCGGAAGGCATTCATATCCATCATCTGGACGTGGGGGGGGGTCTGGGGGTCAACTACGGTTCCGAGCAGCCGCCCCATCCGACCGAGTACGCCGAAGCGCTGAAGCAGAAGCTGGCGGGCCGGGATCTGACCCTGCTGTTCGAGCCGGGCCGCGCCATCGTCGCCAATGCCGGCGTGCTGCTGACCCGGGTCGAGTACCTGAAGCCGGGCGAGACCCGCAACTTCGCGCTGATCGATGCCGGCATGAACGACATGCTGCGCCCTTCGCTCTACGGCGCCTGGATGAACATCATCGAGGTGGATAGCCGTGCCGGCCATGCTCCCGCGCTCTATGACGTGGTGGGCCCGGTGTGCGAGACCGGCGACTTCCTCGGCAAGGAGCGCACCCTGGCCATTGCCGAGGGCTCCCTGCTGGCGGTGCGTTCGGCCGGAGCCTACGGCTTTACCATGTCATCCAACTACAACACCCGTCCGCGCGCAGCCGAAGTGCTGGTGGATGGTGCCAAGGCGCACCTGATCCGCGAGCGTGAGCAGTTGGCCGATCTCTGGCGCGGTGAGCACCTGCTGCCCTGATGGCGCAGGCTGGGACAATGATTTCATAACGGTTGACGGTGAGTTTTTACAGCCCTAACAGCACAGGAATGCACGATGTTGACAGATTGTTCCAGGATGCATGGGGCTTTGGACAACTACTTCATGGCGTTTAGCGACCCTTGGTTCGGTGAATTTTTACAGCCCTAACAGCACAGGAATGCACGATGTTGATAGATTTTTCCAAGATGCATGGCTTGGGCAACGACTTCATGGTGGTGGATGGCGTCACCCAGAAGGTATTTTTCAGCAATGACGTCATCAAGAAGCTGGCAGATCGCCACTTCGGGATCGGCTTTGACCAGCTGCTGCTGGTGGAGCCGCCCTATGACCCTGAACTCGACTTTCACTATCGCATTTTCAATGCCGATGGCAGCGAGGTGGAGCAGTGTGGCAACGGTGCCCGCTGTTTTGCCCGTTTCGTGCGTCTCAAGGGGCTGATAAACCGGGATCGCATCGCGGTCAGCACCGCCCGGGGTCGCATCGTGTTGCAGCTGGAGGGGGAGAACCAGGTCACGGTCAACATGGGTGTTCCCCAGTTTGAGCCGGGCAAGATCCCGTTCCGGGCCCAGAAGGCAGAGAAAACCTATCTGTTGCGGGCGCAGGAGCATACCGTGATGTGTGGCGTGGTCTCCATGGGCAATCCCCACTGCGTCATCGAAGTGCCTTCGGTCGCCGATGCGCCGGTCGAAACGCTGGGTGCCATCATGGAGCGCCACGAGCGTTTTCCCGAGCGGGTCAACGTCGGCTTCATGGAGATGGTCAACGCCACCGAGATCAAACTGCGTGTATTCGAGCGGGGCTGTGGCGAGACCCTGGCCTGCGGCACCGGTGCCTGTGCGGCGGCGGTGATTGGCATCAGTCAGGGCAAGCTCAAGGAGCGGGTCACCGTCAGTCTGCCGGGCGGCAAGCTGACCATCGCCTGGAAGGGGCCGGGCCAGCCGGTCTACATGACAGGCCCCGCCGAGCATGTGTTTGACGGCCAGATAGAGGTTTAGCCGATAAAGGTTCAGGTACGGGGGGCGCTGGCCCCCTTTGCCCATGATGTCGGGGCAGCGAGCCCCATTTCTCTGATGGATCAACCAATTTATGAGCGAACTCAAACGGCAGGAGCAATCGGTGGATGAAGCCACTGTGCTGGAGTACCTGGCCCGTTATCCCGAGTTTTTCCAACGCCATGCCGCCGTGCTGGACCGGATCCGCATTCCCCATGAACGCAAAGGGTCGGTCTCGCTGGTCGAGCGCCAGCTGGAGCGTCAGCGCGAGCGGATCGAACAGCTGGAGCAGGAGATCACCGAATTGATGGGGATCGCCAGCGAAAACGAGCGGATCTTCCGGGTCTATGCCGATCTCTACGGCGAGCTGTACGGCTGCCAGACCCTGTTCGAGGTAAGTGCCGTGATGGGCAAGGCCTTTGTCCAGCGGCTGCGCCTGACCGGGCTGCGGCTCTGGCTCAATCCCAAGAAGTTTGCCCTGAGCGGGCCCGAGCAGCGCTTTCTGGCGCAGGGCAAGCAGCTCGAATCCCTGCTGGGTCAGCGTCTGCCGGGGCAGGATTACTACTTTGGCCGCCTGAGCCAGAGCGAGAAGCAGGCGCTGTTTGGCCATGATGTGCTGGTCAACTCGGTGGCCCTGATGCGGCTCGGCGATCTCGGTGTGCTGGCCTTCGCCAGCTCGGATCCCGGCCACTTTACTCCCCACAACGACACCCTGCTGCTGGGCCAACTGGGGCGCCTGCTGCAACTGCGTCTGCCCGAGTTGACTCATGGCTAGAACACCGGCCAAGGCGCCTGCCAAAGCACCCGTCATCGCACCGCCACTGCCTGCGGCACTGGCGGACGAGCTGGCGGCCTTTATCGAATACCTGAGGGTCGAGCGTCAGCTCAGCCCTCATACCCGCAATAACTATCAAGCCCATCTGGAGGCGATGACCGCCGAGCTGGTGGCCCTCGGGCTCACTGATTGGGGTCGGCTCGAGGCGAGTCAGGTGCGCACTCTGGTGACCCGGATGCACAAGGGGGGCCTTGCTCCTCGTTCCCTTTCCACCAAGGTCTCGGCCCTGCGCAGCTTTTGCGACTGGCAGGTGCGGCAGGGGCGGCTCACCGCCAATCCGGCTCGCGGTATCGTCACCCCCAAACAGGGGCGGCCGCTGCCGAAAAACCTCGATGTGGACGAGATGCACCAGCTGCTCAACATTACCGACGAGCAGGATCCGCTGGCGGTGCGGGATCGCGCCATCATGGAGCTGATGTACTCTTCAGGGCTGCGTCTGGCCGAGCTGGTGGGGATCAATCTGGTGGATCTGAAGCTCGACGACCGCCAGCTCAAGGTGACCGGCAAGGGCTCGCGGGAGCGGGTGCTGCCCATCGGCCGGATGGCGGTCGAGTGGCTGCAGAAGTGGCTCAAGGTGCGCCCGCTGCTGGCCGGGGATGAGAGCGAGGCGCTGTTTGTCTCCAACCGCAAGCAGCGGCTGTCGGCGCGCTCGGTGCAGGCCCGCCTCGATGGCTGGGGCAACAAGCAGGCGCTTAACTCCCACGTCCATCCCCACAAGCTGCGCCACAGCTTCGCCACCCATATGCTGGAGTCTTCCGGCGATCTCCGGGCGGTTCAGGAGCTGCTGGGACATGCCGACCTCTCCACCACCCAGATCTATACCCACCTCGACTTCCAGCATCTGGCCAAGGTTTACGACAGCGCCCACCCCAGGGCCAAGCGTGACCCGGATGCGCAGGACGATGAATAACGGGCCCTGAGCCCCGTTGCAGAGGATAGTCCATGCACTTCTATCGCCGCTGGCAGCCGGTTGCTGCCATCTCGTTTGACCTCGATGACACCCTCTATGACAACGGCCCCGCCATCGTGCGGGCCGAGCAGTGGATGTTGAGCCATCTGCGCAGCGAATATCTGGCGACAGCCATGCTCGACAAGCCACGCTGGCTGGAGCTAAAACGCGCTGTGTTGCTGGCCAACCCCGGGCTGCGCCACGATGTCAGCCTGGCGCGCCAGCAGACCATCCGCGCCGCCATGGTCGAGGGGGGGATGGCCGACCAGCAGGCCAGTCGCGAGGCGGAGCAGGTCTTTGCTGCGTTTCTGGCAGAGCGCTCGAAGATCGATGTGAGCGAGTCCACTCATCAGCTGCTGGCCAGATTGGCCGAACGCTACCCGCTGGTGGTCATCACCAACGGCAATCTGGATCTGCTTCAGGCCGGGCTGGATCGCTACTTCACGCTGGTCTGCAAGGCGGGGGCGGGCGCCAGGATGAAACCGGCGCCGGATATGTTTGAGCAGACCCGCAGTGCCCTCAAGCTGCCTGCGCAGCGGATCCTCCATGTGGGGGATCATCCCGAGACCGATGTACTGGGTGCCCGTCTGCATGGCTTTCGCGCCGCCTGGCTCAACGAACGGCAGCAACCGTGGCAACAGCTGCAACTGTTGCCGGACGTGGAGCTGACGGCACTGGAGGAGCTGGCCGAGCTGCTGCTCTGATGGCGCTGGCGGGTGGCCACGCTCAGGCGGTAATGGCTGTCAGCGAATAGCGATATATGGCAAGGGGTTACGCCCGCTATTTGCGACAAATCAACCCGAGCAGGGTGTTGCGATCGCGCTGGTTGACGCGGCAGTAGCTGATGCCGACGGGCAGCGCCTGCTGCAGGGTGATGGCGCTGTTCTGATAGCGGCAGACCAGATAGAGCGGGCGCAGGCTGCTATCGAGCTGGCTCCAGTAGTGGAGCTCGTCGCTGTCGCCATTATCCGGTTTGAGTTGGGCCAGTTCGGCAGGATCTCCATCGAACAGGGCCAGATTATCGAGCCGGTGACTGAGGGTTTCGTCCGGTTTGCCATCGTCATTGCGGGTGAACGCCTGCCAGCCCTGCTGCGGGGTCAGCAGCCGCTGGCGAGTCTCGATGGTGGCGGGACAATCAAATTGCAGGCTGGTGGCAAGGGCCAGGGTTGTCAGTAACATGGCTGCTGTTCTCTCTTCACGTCCTCAACAAGATGCCATGCTACGTCATCTGCCGCCGAACAGCTTCATCAGTTTATCAAGCAGATCAAGCTGTTGTGGTGGCCGTTTCATTGACTCCGCCTCTCGTTCCAGCAGTGCCTGTTGCTCTTGTTGACGGTCACTCAGCACCCGGTAGAGGGGCTCGACCAGTGACTCGCGTTGGGCGACCAGCTCCTGGAACATGCTCTGATTGATGCGATAGGTTTCGACGGTGGCTACCGCCCGCACGGTGAAGGTACTGGGTTCACCGGTGAGCAGGCTCAGTTCCCCGAAGAAGTCACCTGCGCCGAGAGTGCCGAGTTTCAACTCTTTCCCTTCCAGATTAATCAGCATCTCGGCTTCCCCTTTGACCAGTACGAACAGCCAGTTGGAGACCTCTCCCTGCTCAAGCATGATGTCACCGCTGACAAAGGGGGCAAACTTCACCTGGTCCGCCAGTCTGATCAACTCATCCTCCTGCAACATGGCAAACAGAGGTAACTTGCGCAGGGTCGCGGTGCGTTCGACCGTGTGGCGTTTGTGGCGGGCATCCAGGTGCTGCTTCTCCTTGGCCATAAAGACATTGAAGATCGGTGGGGTAAGGCGGCGATCGTTGCGACGCAGGGCGGCATCGATCAGGCTGCGTACCATGGAGTCGGTCGGATCATCGCGAGCCAGATCGGTCAGCCAGTAGCGCACTGCATAGCGGGCAATCCCCCCCTCGACATTCATCAGCAGACAGTCCGGTTGGGGATGCTTGGCGACGCAGGGGAGCTTGGTCTCTCGCAGGGATTTCTCGATCAGGGCGATGATCTGGGTCGGCAGGGTATCCAGGGTCAGATCGAACCAGACCCAGCGTCGCCACTGCAGCGGCTCGCCACGGCGACGCCCGAGCACGGTGAAGCGCTGTTTGAGCAGATGGCTGTTGGGGATGACGACGGTCTCCCAGTTGCGGGTCTCGATGGTGGTGGCACGCCAGTTGATCTCCACCACCCGGCCCTGGGTGGTGTCTACTTGCAGCCAGTCCCCGATGGCGATGGAGTTGTCGAGCTGGATGGAGACCCCGGCCAGCAGGTTGCCCAAAGTATCCTGCATGGCGAAGGCGATGACCGCGGTGATCACCGCCGAGGTGGTGACTATCTCCCCGAGCGCCATGCCGGAGGCGTAGAGGCGAAACAGACCCCAGCCGATATAGCCGATGGTGATGACGATGTCGGCGATGATCCGCGGGATGCGGATCTGGCAGAGGGGCAGAAGAAATTCGAACAGCAGTATCCCCCACACTTTTACCAATATCAGGCCCGCCAGCAGGGTGGAGATCTCGATCAGCAATTGATGGGGCAGCGGCAGTTTGAACCAGCCCCCTTCCAACTGGATCAGCAGGATCACGACAGTGCTTATCATCACGAAGCTGAGCTCGGAGAGCAGCTCCCGTCGTTGCCCGGGGCGGCGCCAGAAGTGGAGCAGCATCAGAGAGAGTGTGAGCAGGGTCCAGAACGGGTGTTCGCGGATCCATATCAGTGTGGGTAGCGCAGTGAGGTTGTCGCTGAACATGACGGCCCCTTGTGATGGTTTTATTTCCAGCATAGCCGTTCCGGCACGGGGAAATGGTGCGTTGGGGCAGCAATTTATTTATCCTGTGCAGAACCGGGCAAAGGAGTGCGATTGAGTGAAATTTTCAAAGAAAATCATCTGTTTGATGGCCCTGTTGCCACTGGCTGGCTGCGATCTGCTGGTCGAGAAGTATCGGGTCGAATTCCGGGATGGCTCCTGGCGTGAAATAGCTATTACCCCCTTCTCCAGCGAGGCGCGCTGGCGCGAGGGGTGTGCCACCGGCGAGGTGCTGAGCGATATGAAGGTGCCCATCAAACGGGGTGATACGGTCAATGGCCGCGAGCAGTTGCTGATCGGCGGCGAGAAGTTCGAGCTGGATGACAACAACCTCTACCGCAGCAACGGCATGGTGTTTGGCCATTCGCCTGATCATATCCAGCGTGGGCTCAAGGGGATGGATATTTGCCGTACCCTGCGCCCCGAGCGGGGCGGATTGCCCAAGCTCAAGGCGCGAGGATTTGGTGAATAAGCGTTAACGATTATCTCTCTGACGGCGTCGGCAGGCGTCACCAAAGGCCTGGAAGATCTTGATGGAGTGAGGATTCTCGCTGGCTTTCCACTCCGGGTGCCACTGTACTGCCAGCAGGAAAGGGGAGAGGGTAGGGGCATGGATGGCCTCGACCAGTCCATCTTCGGCATGGGCCAGCGGCTCTAGGCCATCACCAAGACGGTTTAGCCCCTGTCCATGCAGGGAGTTGACCGGTATCTGTTCAGCCCCCATCAGTTCGGCAAACCAGCTGCCCGGCAGCAGCTCAATCTGATGGCTTGGCCCATACTGTTCGTCGACCGGATCGTCGGCATCTTCCCGATGATCGTCATAACCCGGTTCGGTGTAGACCTTCTGGTGGATATCGCCGCCCAGTGCCACGTTGATCTCCTGCATGCCGCGACAGATCCCGAGGATCGGCAAGCCACGGGCGAGGGCTCCCTTAATGAGGGGCAGATCGAACAGGTCGCGATCCCTGTCCTGCTGTTTCTCCGGGGTGAGGTTCTCCTGTCCGTAAAGCGCCGGATCGATGTTGGAGCCGGCGCCGCTCAGATAGATGCCGTCAGCCAGATCCAGATACTGCTTCAGATCGGCGGTGCCACAGCAGGTGGGCACCAGCAGCGGGACACAGCCACTGATCTCGACCAGCGGCATGATGTATTTGTGGGTCATTACCTGATAGGCGTGGCCGTTGCGGGGCTGGGCCCCCATGGTCATCAGCACGACGGGTTTACGGTTGGTGACGAGTATGGAATTTGGCATAGAACACCCTGATTATCCCTGGCGTTGAAGTCTCATCCTGCACCTTGGGCAGACCCTTGCACATCGGCTGGGCAAGGGCATGCCTCAAGGTATGGTCATGGGATCCCGCGTCTTACCGGGTGGCAGAATCGAATCGTCGGTCAGCCTCGGCAGCGACAGCCTGGATCCTCTCCCCAGTCTGCCAAGGCTGTTCAATATGTCAAACAAAATGATGCAAGATTGTTAATGCCATAGTTTTGAATGGTTCTTTAGTGCCGATTTTACTGGGAAAAACGGATAGGGATGTATGCCAAGAACACCAGAGTGGTGGATATATTAAACGCACAGGGAGGGGGTAGGGGAAAAGGCATCAAGATAAACACGCCTCCGCGAGGGGAGGCGTGTTTCGGGGATCACAGCAGGTCTTCGATCTCGCCGCGCAGATACTGGTACATCTCGCGGTAGGCGACCGGCGGCTTGTTCAGCTCCCGCTCCTTGTTGGCGGAGCGGATCAGCTGGCGCAGCTTCTGGCGATCCAGTTCGTGGAACTGGGACATCAGCTCGTTGAGGGCGCTGTCACCTTCGGTGATCAGGCGCTCGCGCCACTGCTCCAGGCGATGCAGGCGCGCATTCACGGTGGAGTGACGGTTCTTGATGATGGAGAGCGCTTCGGCAATCGGCTCGATATCGCGGCTGCGCATCAGGCGGCCGATGAACTGCAGATGGCGACGGAAGGACTCATCCTTCTTCGGCTTGAGTTTGCGACCCAGCTCGACAGCTTCTGCAAGCTCTTCATCCAACGGGATTTTTTCCAGCTCGCTGTGGCTGAGGGAGACGATCTCTTCCCCCATTTTCTGCAATGCTTCGGCATCGCGCTTGAGCTGGCTCTTGCTGGGGCCCCAGTCTTCGAACTCGTTGTCGTCTTGATATTGACTCATCGGTCTCTTGATTCCTGTCATTCACGTTTGGCGGATATGTTACCAGCTTCTCCCGCTGGGCGCAGGGGTCTGATATGCTTACCCCCCTTTCCTTCTTTCATACAGATGTGAGTTATGGATCAGCAAGACCAAATCCGCCAGGATCAAGCCCATCTCGAGGCCGTGGTTGCCGAAGCCCTGGAGATAGCCAAAGGACTGGGCGCCTCGCTGGCCGAAGTCTCCATCAGCAAGCAGACCGGGTTGTCGGTGAACACCCGGGGTTGTGAACTAGAAAGCATTGAATTCAATAAGGATGGCGCCCTCGGCATCGCCGTCTATCGCGATGGTTGCAAGGGATCTTCCTCGACCACCGATCTGAGCAAACCCGCCATTCGTGCCGCCGTTGAAGCGGCCATCGAGATTGCCCGCCACACCTCGGCGGATGATTGCGCCGGTCTGGCGGACGCCGAGCTGCTGGCCTGGGATGCCCCCGACCTGCAACTGTGTCACCAAATCGAGCTGGATCCCCAGCGCGGCATCGATCTGGCCATCGAGTGCGAACGACTCGCTCTGGGTCGCGATATCCGTATCAAGCACTCCGACGGTGCCGGTTTCTCCAGCCATCTTGGCATCAAGGTCTATGGTAACAGCCACGGCTTCGTCAAAGGCTACGCGGCGTCGCGTAACTCCCTTAGCTGCGTGCTGATCGGCGAGCAGGATGGCGACATGCAGCGGGATTACGGCTACTCCTCCAGCCGTTCCCTCGACGGGCTCTGGAGCGCGCAGCGCATCGCCGACGAGGCGGTGGAGCGTACCGTCTCCCGTCTCGGCGCCCGCAAGATTTCTACCCGCCATGCCCCTGTGCTGTTCCACCCCGATACTGCCTCCGGCCTGTGGGGCCATCTGGTAATGGCCATCAGCGGGGGCAACCTCTATCGCAAGTCGAGCTTCCTGCTCGACAAGTTGGGCAAGCAGATCCTGCCAGAGTGGCTCACCATTCAGGAGTTCCCTCACCTGCTGGGCGGGCTCGCCAGTACTCCGTTTGATGGGGAAGGGGTGCGTACCTGCGATATGGATATCATCCGTAACGGCGAGCTGATGAGCTGGCTGCTTACCTCCTACTCCGCTCGCAAGCTGGGGTTGACCACCACGGGTCACGCTGGTGGCATCCACAACTGGCAGGTTTCCAATACCGGCCAGGATTTTCAGGGCATGCTGAAAGAGATGGGCACCGGCCTGTTGGTGACCGAGCTGATGGGGCAGGGGGTCAATATCGTCAATGGCGACTACTCCCGCGGCGCCGCCGGTTTCTGGGTCGAGAATGGCGAGATAGCCTATCCGGTCGAGGAGATCACCATCGCCGGCAATCTGGCCGAGATGTTCAGCCACATCGTGGCGGTGGGCCGTGACGAGGATGAGCGCTCCAGTCTCAAGACCGGCTCGGTGCTGGTAGAGAATATGAAGCTGGCGGGTCACTGATCGCCGCTGCAGCGAGATCGATATCCATAAAAAGAGGGCCGCAATCGCGGCCCTCTGTCTTATTTGCCTGGCGGATTAACCGGCCTTGACGCTGCGGCGACGCTGCAGCCAGACGATCACCCCGAACAGCAGGAAGCCCGGGATCCACATCCACTCCTTGCGCCAGCGATCGGTGGGCGCCTTGACGGTGAGGATCTCCTGATCGAACTCCAGCCCCATGGTGGCGGCCGGGCTGCCAAAGGCGACGTTGTCGATCAGCGTTTTGCCATCTTGCTCATAGAGGCTCAGCCCCAGATTGGCCAGCCGCTCTTCGCCATTTGCCCCATCCGGTACGGCGACCAGCAGGGTGAACTTGCGTGGCTTGCCCACTGCATCTTCACCGAGGATCCGCAGCCGCAGGGTGCTCTCCGCCTCCACTTCACCCATGGTTTGGGCCAGCTGGGCAGGCGGGGTCTCGCGATAGGGGTCGTGCACCATGTCCATCCAGAAACCCGGGCGGAACAGGGTAAAGGCGACCAGCAACAGCAGCACGCTCTCGTACCAGCGGCTCTTCACCAGGAACCAGCCCTGAGTGGCGGCGGCGAAGATCAGCATGGCGATGGTCGCCACGATGAAGATCAGCACCCCGTGGGCGAAGTCCACGTCGATCAGCAGCAGATCGGTGTTGAAGATAAACAGGAACGGCAGCGCTGCGGTACGCAGGCTGTAGTAAAACGCCGTGATCCCGGTCTTGATGGGGTCGCCCTTGGAGACAGCCGCTGCCGCGAAGGAGGCCAGTCCCACCGGCGGCGTCACATCCGCCATGATGCCGAAGTAGAATACGAACAGGTGCACTGCGATAAGCGGCACGATCAGCCCGTTTTGCTGCCCCAGCGTCACCACCACTGGTGCCAGCAGGCTGGACACCACGATGTAGTTGGCAGTGGTGGGCAGCCCCATGCCGAGGATCAGGCTCAACAGGGCGGTGAGCAGCAGCATCAGCAGCAGGTTGCCCATGGAGAGGAACTCCACCAGATCCGCCAGCACCAGACCGACCCCGGTCTGGGAGACCGCACCCACGATAATCCCCGCGGTGGCGGTGGCAATGCCGATACCGATCATGTTGCGGGCACCGGCGACCAGCCCTTCCCGCAGATCCACCACGCCGTCAGCGACGGTGCCGTAGTCGTGCTTGCCGTCCTTGCGCAGCCAGTTGAGCAGCGGGCGCTGGGTCAGCAGGATGATCACCAGCATCACGGTCCCCCAGAAGGCCGACAGCCCCGGCGAGAGCCGCTCCACCATCAGGCACCACACCAGTACCACCACCGGCAGCAGGAAGTGCAGGCCGGAGAGCAGCACGGCGCGGGTGTTGGGCAATTCGGTGAGCGGCTTGTCGGGATCTTCGGCAGGCAGCGGTTCATTGCTGGCGGCGATCTTCAACAGGGCCACATAGGTGGCAGCCAGCAGTACCGAGATCCCCGGCAGGGCGTAGTCACCCAGTGCAGGTTTGAGCCAGCCGAGGCCATAGTAGACCGCCAGTGACAGGCCGCTGATGAGGGCCGCGCCAAAGGCAAAACCGGTCAGGCGACGCAGCCAGGGTTTGGGTTGATGGTTGCCGATGGGCTGCATGCCCAGTTTCAGCGCCTCCAGATGGACGATGTAGAGCAGCGCTATGTAGGAGATGGTGGCAGGCAGGAAGGCGTGCTTGATGATCTCCACATAGGGGATGCCCACGTATTCGACCATCAGGAAAGCCGCAGCCCCCATCACGGGTGGCATGATCTGGCCGTTGACCGAGGAGGCTACTTCCACCGCCCCCGCTTTCTCTGAACTGAAGCCCACCTTCTTCATCATCGGGATGGTGAAGGTACCGGTGGTCACCACGTTGGCAATCGACGAGCCGGAAATCAGACCGGTCAGGCCGGAGGCGACCACTGCCGCCTTGGCGGGGCCGCCGCGCAGGTGGCCGAGCAGGCTGAAGGCGAGCTGGATAAAGTAGTGACCGGCACCGGCCCGTTCCAGCAGGGCGCCGAACAGCACGAACAGGAACACGAAGCTGGTGGAGACGCCAAGGGCAATGCCAAACACCCCTTCGGTGGTGATCCACTGGTGGTTGGCCAGCGCGGTGAAACCTACCCCGCGGTGTGCCAGCAGTCCCGGCATCCAGGGGCCCGCCAGACTGTAGATCAGAAAGACGATGGCGATGACCGCCAGTGCCGGCCCCAGGGCGCGGCGCGCCGCTTCCAGCAGCAGCGGAATGCCGATGCAGGCGGTCACCAGATCGGCGGTGGTGAGGGTGCCGGGACGCAGCGCCAGTGCTTCATACATCACGAACAGGTAAGAGGCGGCGCCAGCAGCGATCAGACCGAGGGCGATATCGCCGAGGGGAACCCGATCCCGCGGCGAGGAGCGAAATGCCGGGAACACCAGAAAAGCCAGCAACAGGGCGAAGGTGAGGTGAATGGAGCGGGTTTCGGTGTCATTGAGTACGCCAAACCCCACCATGAAGGGGAGTGGCGAGGCGATCCAGAGCTGGAACAGGGACCAGGCCAGCGCCAGCGCGGTGATGAGCCAGCCCATGATGCCCAGCGGCAGGCGAGCGCCCACATCCTGGGCGATCAGTTCCTCGGTAGAGAGTTGTTTATCTTGCATAGGGTTAACTTGTGCCAACGAGTACAACAAGAGCGACACCCGCCCCCGCAATCAGGCGGCGGACGGGTGTCGAAGAGAGTGACAAAGGCCCCGGGGCCTTCAATCAGATCCAGCCGCGCTCTTTGTAGTAGCGGGCAGCCCCTTCATGCAGCGGTGCAGAGAGACCCACCTTGATCATGTCGGCCTCTTTCAGGTCGGCAAAGGCAGGGTGCAGGCGCTTGAAGCGATCCAGGTTGTCGAACACCGACTTGACCAGCTGATAGACCACTTCCGGATCGGTTTTGGCGCTGGTGGAGAGCACCGCTTTGCCACCGATGGAGGGGGTCGGCTTGTCGCTGCCCTTGTAGATGCCGCCCGGGATCTCGGCTTTGCTGTAGTAGCTCTTCTCGGCCAGCAGCTTGTCGATGTCGGCGCCGGTCACAGGTACCAGTACTGCATCTGTGGTGGTGGAGGCTTCCTGAATGGCACCGTTCGGGTGACCGACGAAGTAGCTCATGGCGTCGATGTTGTTGTCACCGAGGGCGGAGGCCTGTTCGGCCGGTTTCAGCTCGGAGACCAGACCGAAGTCACCCTTCTTCCAGCCTTTGACCGCCATGATCTCTTCCATGGTGTCACGTTGGCCGGAGCCCGGGTTGCCGATGTTGACGCGCTTGCCCTTCAGATCGTCGAAGCTGGCGATCTTGGCATCGCGGCGAGCCAGGATGGTGAATACCTCGCTCTGCAGGGAGAAGACGGCGCGCATATCGTCCATGGCCCCTTCGGCCTGGAACGGTGGCAGCCCCTTCATCGCCTTGAACTGGTGGTCGGATTGCATGATGCCGAAGTTGAACTCACCGCTGCGGATGCCGTTGACGTTGGCAACACCGCCGCCACTGGCCGGGGCGTTGCACTTGATCTGGTGATCGGCGGCGCCGCGATTGAGGAAGCGGCAGATGGACTGGCCAGCGACATAGTAGACGCCGGTCTGACCGCCGGTGCCTATGGTCACGAAGCGCTCCTGCGCTTGCACCGGACCACCGAATGAAACACCGACCAGAGCCGCCGACAGGGCGCATGCCAAAGTTAATCCTTTCATTTTTTCTCCCTTTTCTTTGATTTTGTTTATCCGATCCCCGGATAAATTGATGGCAATCCCGTTCTGCGCCGGGCTTGCCCGCTCTTCTCGTTGCGCGAAAGCGGGGGAGTTGATTGCCCCCTTTTCCGGCGGTCACCCTCATCCTGTGGTGAGGCTACCGACCTCCTGTCGGTCGAAGATAAATTGGCCCCTGAGGGGCCAAATAAAAAGTTGCAAGCACTCCGATTAAGCACATTCACCCAACATAAATCAAACGAAATGGCAAAATCACGGAGTTTAATCTTGAGAAACATGACCTCGATCATTCATTTTCTAGCCGAAGATTAATTTGATATGAAGGGAAATGGAAGAGGGAAAAACTAGGGTGGGATTCTTATGTGGCCCTTGCGTGACAAGGGCCGGGGTCATACTGGATCAGTTGGCCGCGGTGGCCAGATCCAGGATAAAGGCGTACTCCAGCGCGATATCTTCGTAGGCTTTGAAGCGGCCCGACTTGCCACCGTGGCCGGCGTCCATGTCGGTATTCAGTAACAACTTGTTATCATCTGTCTTCAGTTCGCGCAGCTTGGCGACCCACTTGGCGGGCTCCCAATACTGCACTTGCGAGTCGTGCAGCCCGGTGGTGACCAGCAGGTTGGGGTAGGCTTGCGCCTTCACCTGATCGTAGGGGCTGTAGCTCTTCATGTAGTCGTAGTAGCGCTTCTGGTTCGGGTTGCCCCATTCGTCATACTCCCCGGTGGTAAGGGGTATGGACTCGTCCAGCATGGTGGTGACCACATCGACGAACGGCACCTGCGCCACCACGCCGCGATAGAGTTCGGGCGCCTGATTGATGACGGCCCCCATCAGCAGACCACCGGCGCTGCCGCCCATGGCGTAGACCTGATCCTTGGCACCGTAGCCTTGCTCCACCAGCGCCTTGGTGACATCGATGAAGTCATTGAAGGTGTTCTGCTTTTTTAGCAACTTGCCATCTTCGTACCAGTGACGGCCCAGCTCTTCGCCACCCCGGATATGGGCGATGGCGTAGACAAAGCCTCTGTCCAGAAGGCTCAGGCGCGAGCTGCTGAAGTCGGGATCCATGCTGGCGCCGTAGGATCCATAGCCATAGACCAGCAGCGGATTCTTGGGCGCATCGGCCTGCTCTTTCTTGAACTTGTCCTTGCGATAGACCAGCGACACCGGCACCGATACGCCGTCGCGGGCGGTTACCCAGAGCCGCTCGCTGGCGTACTGGTCGGCCTTGAAGCCGGCCACCGGTTGCTGCTTGAGCAGGGTGCGCTTGCCGCTCGCCATATCCAGCTCATAGGTGGAGGCGGGGGTGGTCATGGAGGAGTAGCCATAACGCAGGGCGCTGGTATCCGGCTCCGGGTTGTAGGCGAGCCAGGTGACATAGGCGGGATCGTCGAAGGCGATCTCCTTCTCGTCACCGCTCTGCCAGTTGATCTGGCGCAGTCGGGTCAGCCCCTTGTTGCGCTCTTCCAGTACCAGCCAATCCTTGAACAGGGCGTAACTCTCCAGCAGCACGTCCGGATTGGGGGCAATCACCGCCTTCCAGCGATCCACCGGGCTCTCTTTGGTCTCGTAGAGGCCGAAGTTCTTGCCGTCCTTGTTGGAGCGCACATAGAAGCGGCCGCGGTAGTGATCCAGGCTGTATTCGTGATCCACCTGACGGGGCAGGAACAGGCGGGGGGCGTGCTCCGGCTGGTTGGCATCGATCAGCCGTGCTTCGCCGGTAGTCGTGCTGGAGAGGGCGATGACGATGAAATCTTCCGAGGTGGTGGCGTAGAGGCTGATGTAGAAGGAGTCATCCTTCTCCTCGTAGACCAGCTTGTCCGTGGCCGGATCCGTCCCGAGCGTGTGGCGATAGACCTGATAGGGCAGCAGGGTCTGCGGGTGCTTGCGCACATAGAAGACGGTCTTGTTGTCGTTGGCCCACACCAGATTGCCGGAGGTATTTTCCAGTTTGTCGGTGGCCCACTGGCCGCTCTCCAGATCGAGGAACTGGATCTGGTACTGACGGCGGGAGAGGAAATCTTCCGCCACCGCCAGCCAGCGGTTGTTGCGGCTCACCTCAAGGGCGCCGAGGGCATAGAACTCGTGCCCTTCTGCCCGCTGGTTGCTGTCGAGCAGCAGACTCGCCTGCTCTTCACCGAGCTTGGTGCGCGAATAGATCCCGTACTCCTTGCCCGGCTCATAGCGGGTCTGGTAGCGGTAGCCGTTCTTCACATAGGGTACCGACTCATCCTGCTGGGGGATGCGGGCGACCATCTCTTTGTAAAGCTGTTCGCGCAGGGGTTGGGTCGGCTTGAGGATGGCCTCGGTATAGGCGTTCTCGGCCTTGAGATAGTCCAATACCTCGGGCTTCTGCCGCTCGTCGTCACGCAGCCAGTAGTAGTTGTCGATGCGGGTATCCCCGTGTTTTTTCAGAGTGCGGGGATGTTTGGCGGCCACGGGCGGCTGGATTGGATGTTCGCTTGTCAGCATGGCGGGCTCTTCATTGGCATAAGTGGGAGGGAGAACTGTCAGAAAGGCTAGCAGCAGAACTCCTCGGGAAAAGGTAAACATGTCGCATCCTTGGCGCTGGAAAGGGTTGGTAGACCTGAGCATCGGCTCCATGAATTGGCGTTAAATCTGCCCCTTGTTGCCGGTGGTTGCAAGCAATCCCTTGTTATTGCAGGAAATGTAATCAAAAAAAGCCGCTATCTCGCGATAGCGGCCCTCTTTCTGGCCATGAGCGGCAAGAGTCCGCTCAGGTGTGCCTCACATGATATGGGAGTGCCCTCTCATGACCAGTTTTCGTCAGCCGGGGTAGCTCGACCAGCGGTTGGTCGCGCCCTCGTTGCTGATACTCAGTACCTCATAGGGATGGCCCGGAATATCCATGCCCGGCGCACTCTGGGGCATGCCCGGAATGGTCAGGCCACGGATCGCCGGTTTTTCCCTGAGCAGCTTCTGCACATCGGCGGCCGGTACATGCCCCTCGATCACATAGCCATTTACGATACCGGTATGGCAAGAAGCCAGTTCCGGCGCGATACCGTATTGCTGCTTCACTGCGCCGAGCTGCTCGGTTTCGATAACTTCCAGTTCGAAGCCATTCTGCTCCATATGCTCGTTCCAGCTTTGGCAGCAGCCACAATATTTGGATTTGTAGACGGTCATCTTCTCGGCCGCGAGGGCTGAAAAGCTGACGGTACCGGCCAGCATGGCCAGTAACAGGGGTTTGTACATCACTCACCTCAGATTGAAAGAAAAGATGCCCGATACGGGATGCGTTTCAGGTCTGGGTGCGTGGGGGACGTTCGAGCCGCTCGCGCGGAGCGTCCGGCATAAAGAGAGAGGGGGAGGCGAAGTCGGGGGTATCCGGTTCCAGTACGGCGACCGTCAGGCTGTCGCTGCCTACCAGCGTCATCGAGAGGGCGGTGGTAAAGCTGCCGCAGGGCATCGCCTTTTCCAGGGTGCGCTCGCTCTGGCTGCAGTGGGTAGTCAGGGTACAGAGGTCGGTTGCGGCCCGGCTGCCAAACGACATCAACACCAGCACCAGACTCCACAAGGGGAGCCAGCGACGGGCGTGAGCGAGTTGGCGACGGGTGAGAACCATGGAATGACTCGAAAATAACAAGGGGCACATGTTAACCCTGTGCCCAGGGGGAGGGTCAAGCCCTCCCCATGGTGTCAGTCAGCTAGGATTAAGGTTGCTGACGGGTCGCCGCCAGCACGATCTCGCGCACGCAGACGTTGGCAGGCTGGTTCCAGGCGTAGAGCACGGCATCGGCGATCACTTCCGGCGCAATGACGCCACCCATCTGATCTTTCCAGTCGTGGTAACCGGCCTTGATGCTCTCGTCAGTGGTATGGCTGAGCAGCTCGGTCTCCACCGCACCCGGGGCTATGGTCACCATCCGCACGCCGACATCGGCCACCTCTTCCCGGATGTTCTCGGTCAGGGCGTGCACGGCGAACTTGGTGGCGCAGTAGGCAGCATGGTTCGGGAAGGTCTTGCGACCGGCGATGGAGCTGATGTTGATGATGGTACCGCTGCGGCGCTCCTTCATGCCTGCCAGCACTGCGTGGACGCCGTTCAGCACCCCCATCACGTTGATGTTGAGCATCTGCTGCCACTCGGCGGGATCCTGCACATCTGCCTGACCCAGCAGCATGACACCGGCGTTGTTGACCATGCAGCCGACCGGGCCAAATTTGGCTTCTGCCTGCTGGACGGCGGCCTTCATGGCAGCGGTGTCGGTTACATCGACCCCGATGCAGAGGGTATCGGGCAGGTTCAGTGCCTGCATCGGCTCGACCCGGCGGGCCAGCAGTAGCAGCGGATGACCGGCGGCAGAGAAGGCACGGGCGATGGCGGCACCGATCCCGGCGGAGGCACCGGTGATCACGACGAGAGATTTGGACATGGGTCTTTCCTTCTGATTCAAGAGTCGGTTTGAGCAAACAGGTGGCTGGCCAGCACGGAACCCAATCACTATAGTCACTGCATCTATAAGTGATAAATATTGTTTTCCGCTGGTTATCATCTGAAAAAACTATGGTTGGTTTATGCTGGACCTGAGATTGCTGCGTTTCTTCATCGCCATCTATGAAGAGAAGAACATCACGGCGGCGGCCGAGCGCTGCCACGTCAGCCAGCCCTCCCTCTCGGCGGGGCTGCGCCAGCTGGAAGAGGCGCTCGGTGACAGCCTGTTTGTCCGGGGCAAGAAGGGGGTGGTGGCGAAAGATCCGGCCCACTATCTCTATCCCCACGCGGTCAAGCTGGTGGAGGAGGCGCGCCGTTTGCCGGAGCTGTTTCGCCAGAAAGCGACGCGTGCGAGGCTCAATATCGCCATCATGCCGGACTTGAGTCGCCGCCGGGTGGCCGGGCTGTTGCAGCAAGTACAGGGCGTGCTGCCGCAACTGGATCTCACCCTCTCCGACTACACCACACCCGCCGACTGCCGCTTGACGCTGGATGCCTTGCGCCGGGAGGACGAGATCTTTCTGCCGCTGTGGGAGGAGGATTACGTGCTCTGCGTGCCGGTCGACCATCCCCTGGCCAGTCGCGAAAGGATCGAGCTGGCCGAGCTGCAACATTATGATTTTATTGAGTGCCCGCCCTGCGAAGCCCATCAGCAGACTATCGGCCTGCTGGCCTGTGACCGGCTTACCCTCAATCTGGTAGCCAAGGCCGAGAGCAAGGGGCTGGTGATGGCGCTGGTGCTGGCGGGGGTCGGCATCAGTTTTCTGCCGGACGGGCTGGTGGAGGATGAGGCGGGGCTCTGTACCCTGCCGGTGAGCGGGCCGCGGATGTTTCGCCGGATCGGGCTCTGCTATCCTGCCCACCAGACCCTCAATCCGGCGCTGCGGGAGCTGATACCCGAGTTGGCAGGCTATGGTGCTTCCTGATAAGGTCGCTCTCCTGTGCACCTTTACGATGCAGCTCCCCAGACTCCCCTTTTCTGTTTACCGCGCCTTGCACCGCAAGGCTTTGTTCGGGTGATGTGGTCATGAAACGCATTCTGGTTATTTTTTCCCATCCCGCACTGCAGAGCTCGCGGGCCAACAAGCAGCTATTGCAGGCGATTGAGGGGCTGGAGGGGGTCACGGTTCACGACCTCTACCAGCACTATCCCGATATGTTCATCGATGTGAAGCGGGAGCAGGCGCTGCTCTGTGATCACGACATCATCGTCTTTCAGCACCCGTTTTACTGGTACTCCTGCCCGGCCATCATGAAAGAGTGGATGGATCTGGTGCTGGAGTATGGCTATGCCTACGGCCCTGAAGCCCACGCCCTCAAGGGCAAGCAGTGGCTGAGCGCCATCACCACCGGCGGGGCGCCGGAGTCCTACTGCAGCGAGGGTTACAACCGCCGACCGTTGCTCGATTTTCTGCTGCCATTTCAGCAGGCTGCCACCTTGTGCGGCATGAACTGGCTGCCGCCTTTTGTGCTTCACTCGTTCCACAAGATCAAGGATCCCGCAGCCCTGCGCCGCTGCGGTCAGGATTATCGCCAGTTGCTCTGCGCCCTGCGTGACGATCAGTTGACCCCGGAGCAGCTGGCCGGGCGTCCTTATCTGCGCGACTTGCTGGAGGTGCTCTGATGAAACACGGGCCGCTTGTTGGCCGTGCTTATGAGTCGGCTCAGACGTTCAAACGGAGGGCTGACTGATGGGCCACGGGATCCTGTTTGATGCCTTTATCTATCTCTCCGCCGCCGTTATCGCGGTGCCGCTGGCCAAACGCTGGGGGCTGGGCTCGGTGCTCGGCTACCTGCTGGCGGGGATCATCATAGGCCCCTTTCTGCTGGGGCTGGTGGGGGAGCAGAAGGATGTGATGCACTTCGCCGAGTTTGGCGTGGTGCTGATGCTGTTTCTGGTCGGTCTTGAATTGCGTCCGGCCCTCTTGTGGCAGCTGAAGGGGCCGATCCTCGGCACCGGCGGCCTGCAGGTGCTGCTCACCACGGCGGCACTGACCGGCGTGGCGCACCTGATCGGTCTGCCGCTGCAACAGGGGCTGGCCATCGGCCTCATTCTGGCGCTCTCTTCCACCGCCATCGTGTTGCAGAGCCTGCAGGAGCGCAAGCTGATGCAGAGCGAGAGCGGTCGCTCCGCCTTTGCGGTGCTGCTGTTTCAGGATATTGCGGTCATTCCGATCCTGGCGCTGCTGCCGCTGCTGGCCATGGCGCCGGTCGCCAGCAATGGTGGCTCCGAGCTGGCGGGTTGGCAGCATGGTCTGCTGGTGGTCGCGGCCATCTCCGGCATAGTGCTGGGTGGCCACTACCTGATGCGGCCGGTGTTTCGTGCCATCGCCCAGTCCCACATGCGGGAGATCTTCGTCGCCGCCGCTCTGCTGCTGGTGATCGCTATCGCTGTGTTGATGGAGTCGGTGGGGCTTTCGCCTGCACTTGGCTCCTTCCTCGCCGGGGTGGTGCTGGCCGACAGCGAATATCGCCATGAGCTGGAGGCCGACATAGAGCCGTTCAAGGGCTTGCTGCTCGGCCTGTTCTTTATGTCGGTGGGGGCGGGGATCGACTTCGGACTGTTTGCCGAGCACCCCTTCCTGATACCCACTATGGTGGTTGGCCTGATGGTGCTCAAATGGCTGGTGTTGATGGCGCTCGGCTTCATCATCCGCATCTCGCCGAGTCAACGCTGGACCTTCGCGCTGGCGCTCGCGCAGGGGGGCGAGTTTGCCTTCGTGCTCTTCTCGTTTGCCGCCCAGAACCGGGTGCTGCCCGGCGAGACCATCTCGCTGCTGACGCTGGTGGTGGCGCTCTCGATGGCGCTCACCCCGCTGCTGCTGATCCTCAACGATCGGGTGATCCAGCCCTGGTTCGATTACCGTAACCAGAGCGACGCACCGCAGCATGAGCAACCTGAGCTGGTGGAGCATCCGGTGATCATCGCGGGCTTCGGCCGCTTCGGTCAGATCGTGGGGCGTCTGCTGCACGGTCACGGCATCGGTACCACCATCCTCGAGCAGGATGCTAGCCAGATAGAGACCCTGCGCAAGTATGGCTATCAGGTCTTCTATGGCGATGCCAGCCGGATCGATCTGCTCCATGCCGCAGGGGCGCACAAGGCGAAGCTGCTGGTGCTCTCCATCAACGATCCAGCTACCTCGCTGGCGGTGATCGAGATGGTGCAGAAGCACTTCCCGCACCTGAAGATCCTGGCGCGAGCGCTGGATCGACCCCATGCCCACGAGATCCTGCGCCACGGGGTCGAGAGCGTGCACCGGGAAACCCTGGGCTCGGCGGTCGATCTGGGGGTGGAAGCCCTGACCCAGCTCGGTTTTCGGGCCAACCAGGCCTGGCGGGCGGGGCAGACCTTCAAGCAGCACGATAACTGGCTGTTGCGTGAGCAGGTCAACTATCTGGACGACGAACACACTTATATCAACAAGAGCCTGCAATACCGGGAGATCCTCTCCGATCTGTTGCAAGACGACGAGGAGGGGCAGGAGCGTATCCATGCCCACAACTGGAACAGCGGGCTACCCGACGACGACAAGGAAGCAAAATGATTGCCTATTATCCCATGTTCAAACACCTGCATATGACGCTGGCGCTGGTCAGTCTGCTGCTCTTTATCTATCGCTGGAGTCTGGCGCTGGCCGGCAGCGATCGGTTGCAGCAGAAGTGGCTGAAGATCCTGCCCCATATCAACGACACCTTCCTGCTGCTGTTTGGCGTGCTGCTGGCGGTGACCTTGCAGCTGAGCCCCGGCCAGCAGCCCTGGCTGATGGCCAAGCTGATTGCACTGGTGCTCTATATCGGTCTGGGTGTCATGGCACTCAAGCGCCCGGCCCGCGGTCAGAAGCTGGTGGCCGGTGTGGCGGCGCTGGCGGTGTTTGGCTACATGGTCGGTGCGGCCATCACCAAGTCAGCCTGGTCGTGGCTGACGTGATTTGGCTGGGAGGGAGGATTGCCTCCCTCCGGCTATCTCAAAAGAATAGATTCAGAAAAATCCTACGCCCCTCTATGTTAGCCTGCCTCTCCACTTAGTTTTCTTCGATACGCTTAGCTTGTCTGAAAACGTCAAGTTAGCTGTGTTTATTCATATTTTTTCTTATCAATCATATATATACGTAATTTTGTATGAAAATGGCGACAGTTGTCGCTACAAAACTTACGACATAGACTGTCGCAAGTTGCGACTAGCATACAGTCAACGCTAAACCAGTGAAGGCATGCACCATGAGTAAGAAGCTGTTACGACAACTGACCTTGGCGCGTTGCATCCCGCACCGCCCTTACAAGCTGACCGCCAGCCAACTTCAGGTAAAACTGGAAGAGGAAGGCATCCATGTCAGTCTGCGTACCGTGCAACGGGACCTGGAGGAGATGTCCGGCATGGGACTGTTCGACCTCACCTCGGACGAGCGCAGCAAACCCCATGGCTGGTGCTTCGAGCGCCACGGCCTCAACGACTTTGCCAATATCATGCCGCTCTCGCTGGCGGTGGCCCTGAAAACCTGGAGTGATCAGGCGAGCCAACTGTTGCCGGCGAGTGTACTGACTGAATTGAATCCGCTGGTCGACAAGGCGAGCCAGGTGATCCGCGACAGCCAGAGTGAACTGGCCGAACGCTGGCTGGAGAGTGTCCACCAGTCACCGCGCCCGTTTGCCGGCAACCCGGAGATCCGTCGCAGCACCCTGATCCGCGATGCGCTCTGGCGTGGTCGCAAGTTCAGTGCCGAGATCCAGCGCGTGATCAAAGAGCGCACCGTGTGGCTCTGCTACGACCGTATCAACCCGCTCGGCATTCTCAATCAGCCGGACGGGCCGATCCTGCTCTGCACACTATCCGAGCTGGATCCCAAGGTTTACGGCATCCCGTTTGACCATATCAAGAACGTGGAGCTGACCAACTTCAGCGCCACCCAGCCGAAGGATTTCAATATCCAGAAGCTGATCCGCGATCAGGGCTATCAGGATGTGAGCGGCCCGATCCGCTTCGTCGGCCGGATCGATGCCAACAGCCAGTCGCTGGTGGATAACCAGATCCCCGGCAACAATCCGCGCATGACCCGCTATGACAAGCGCAGCGTGGTGGTGGAGACCGAAGTGCAGGACACCCCGGAGTTTCGCAGCTGGTTGAACAACATCGGCGGTGAACTGGAGGTGCTGGCACCGGAATCGTTGCGCAAGGCCTATCTCAATCCGGCCAACCGCTTGAGCTGATTAAAAAATTGGAATGTTGAAGAGTCGAGCCTGGTCTCGGCTCTTTTTTTGCGGTTTTTTTAAGCATATTTATTCAACTAATTTTTAAGTCTTAACGTCAGGATTGAACCGTTTTCCTGCCCCGTTTTTGGGGGCGAAACCCGTGTAAGAGATCTGCCATAGCGACTGTAAGAGGCTGGCGCTTTGAGCCGTACGCGAAGCCATGCCAGAATGATCGAACTTTCCCGTGAAACTAAATAAATAACTGATATTAAAGGGTTAGTTTTTAAGTTTGTTTTTTGGGATGAGAGCTGCATCGGATCTTTATCATCGGATGGCCCTTGTTCGGGGGGCGCATTTCCTTAGTATTGGTCTCACAAGGACGGAGCTGGTCCGGCAGGATGCAGGGCAGCGCATAAAGATGGAATAGTCCGCAGGATGTGGACAAGGAACACCTCAGGATGAGCTCGATAATCAGGATGATTATCGTTACGGATGAATAAAGGAACACCGCGGGATGCGGCAGGACACTCTCGGGATGGGAGTAGAACGAACGGAACCTCGTTCTTCAGGATGAACAGGACCTCGCCGGATGCGAGAGGAATACTTCAGGATGAAGTGAGATAACCCGGATGGTTATCTGTCAGGAAGACGCAAGGAACCCCACAGGACGTGGTAATGGACACCTCCAGGATGGAGACAGGGAAGCAGTTCAGGATGAATTGCCAGGCCAGGAACGCCGCAGGACACGCCAACGGATTGGAAAGGGGATATTCCAAAGGATTAGGATAACGTCAGGGATTGCAGGGAGCATTGCAGTTCTACGGACAGGACGACACGACTCTAGGGGACGGCTACCGCCGTCCCCTTTTCTTTATGGTTTGTCCGAGAGATTGCCGCGCTGGGCGGCGTTGACGATCTCTTGCAGGCGCTGACGAATGTCGACCATGCCAAACACGCCAAATATCAGCACAGTGACAAACTCGGCCTTGGTGACAGCGAAGTAGCGTTTGCAAGCTGCCTTGATCATGCTGGCCTGCAGCCAGTGCAGCAGGGCGACGATCACGCCGCAGACCGGCAGAAAGCCGTTGAGTTTGCCGGGCAGCGGGGCAATCAGGCTCATCAGCACACCAAACCAGAAGAACAATATCAGCCCCATCGCCAACAGATTAAAGACTCGCTTCATTGTTTACCTCCCTTAGATAGAGTTGATAGCAGACCTGACCGGCTTGTTTGTCCTTGAGTAGTTGCCAGCTGGCGGGCAGCGCCAGATCGGCCATCTCCTTCTCCCGCTCCAGATAGATGAGGGCGTCCGCTGCCAGCCAGCCGCGCTGCTCCAGCAGTTCGCACACTTGCGGCAGCAGCTCGCGGCGAAACGGCGGATCGAGGAACACCAGATCAAACGGCGTGGCCGGGCCTTGCAGCCAGCTCACTGCATCTGACTGGATCACCTGACCCTGACTGCTGCCGAGAGCGGTCAGGTTCTTCTTGATCTGGTCGGCGGCCCCTTTGTCCATTTCGATCAGGGTCACCTGCTCGGCATAGCGCGACAGCGCCTCCAGTCCGAGTCCGCCGCTGCCGGCAAACAGATCCAGGCAGCGGGTGCCGCGAATATGGGGGGCCAGCCAGTTGAAGATGGTTTCCTTGACGCGATCCGTGGTGGGTCTGAGCCCCTCCACATCCTTGACCGGCAATTTGCGGCCTCGCCACTGGCCGCTGATGATTCTTACAAAGCCCGATTTTCCTTGCGGGGCAGGACTCTTGCTCGGGTTGCTACGGCTGGATTTCACTCTGGGCATCGCGTTTCATCGTCAGAAAATAAAGTGGTAGTATAAGGCGGTTCATTTTTATGCCGACCCGCCAAGGGACGGCTATCTTAGCAGTCAGCCTTTGATGTGAGTATTTTTAGATGGCAAAAGGTTTGTTTTCCTGGCTGGGTTTCGGCCGCAAGAAAGAAGAGGCTGAGGCTGTCCAACCACAGACACCCCAAGCCACCCCCGTTACCGTTGAGCCCGAGGTCACTGCTACCCCCGCTCTCGTTTCCGATACCACTGTTTCCGATAGTACGCCGGCTGTGGCCCCCGAAGTGCCTGCCAGCGCACAGAATCCCGTTTTACAAGATGATTGCTGCCCGCCGACCGAGCTGGACGACCGCGGCCCGCTGGTGGTGGAGGAGTGCGCTTCCGATCTGGAGCCGGTGATTGTCAATGAAGCACTGATCGCCGAAGAGGATCGTGCCGCTGAAGCCGCTCGCATTGCCGCCGACGCCCGCGCCGCGGAAGAGGCCCGCATTGCTGCCGACGCTCGCGCCGCAGAAGAGGCCCGTATCGCTGCCGAAACCCGCGCCGCGGAAGAGGCCCGTATTGCTGCCGAAGCTCGCGCCGCGGAAGAGGCTCGTATCGCCGCCGAAGCCCGCGCTGCAGAAGATGCTCGTATCGCCGCCGAGGCTCGCGCTGCAGAAGATGCTCGTATCGCCGCCGAGGCTCGCGCTGCAGAAGATGCTCGTATCGCCGCCGAAGCTCGCGCCGCAGAAGAATCTCGCATTGCCGCCGAGGCTCGCGCCGCGGAAGAGGCTCGTATTGCTGCCGAGGCTCGCATCGCTGCCGAAGCTCAGGCTGCGGAAGAAGCCCGTATCGCCAAAGAGGCCCAGCGAGCGGAAGATATGCGCCTGGTCGCAGCGATGGAGGCTGAGGCTGCCGCCCTGGCCGCTCTGCCGCTGGCCGCCAAGGTGGACGACGACACCCAGGACAAACCGCAGCGGGAGGGCTTCTTTGCTCGCCTCAAGCGCAGTCTGGTACGCACCAAGGAGAATATCGGCTCCGGTTTCTTCGGCCTGTTCCGTGGCAAGAAGATCGACGATGAGCTCTTTGAAGAGCTGGAAACCCAGCTGCTGACCGCCGATCTCGGTGTGGATACCACTACTCGTATCATCGAGGGGCTGGTGCAGCACGCGGATCGCAAGCAGCTCAAGGATGCCGAGGCGCTCTACGGCCTGCTCAAGCAGGACATGGGCGAGATGCTGGCCAAGGTCGAACAGCCGCTGGTGATCGACACCAGCAAGAAGCCTTATGTGATCCTGATGGTCGGCGTAAACGGCGTCGGCAAGACCACCACCATCGGCAAGCTGGCCAAGCAGTTCCAGGCTGAAGGCAAGAGCGTGATGCTGGCGGCGGGTGACACCTTCCGTGCCGCAGCGGTCGAACAGCTGCAGGTTTGGGGTCAGCGCAACAACATTCCGGTGATTGCCCAGCACACTGGCGCCGATTCCGCTTCTGTCATTTATGACGCTATCGAGGCCGCCCGCTCCCGCGGGGCTGACGTGCTGATCGCCGACACCGCCGGTCGCCTGCAGAACAAGAGCAACCTGATGGAGGAGCTCAAGAAGGTGGTGCGGGTGATGAAGAAGCTGGATGAAGAGGCGCCCCACGAGATCATGCTGACGCTGGATGCCGGCACTGGCCAGAACGCCCTGAGCCAGGCCAAGCTGTTCAGCGAGGCAGTGGGCCTGACCGGTATCACCCTCACCAAGCTGGATGGCACCGCCAAGGGCGGCGTCATCTTTGCGGTGGCCGACAAGTTCCAGATCCCGATCCGCTATATCGGGGTGGGCGAGGGGATCGACGATCTGCGTCCCTTCGTTGCCAACGACTTCATCGAGGCGCTCTTCAGCCGCGATGAATAAGTCCGGCCGTGATGAGTCAGCTCTGCCGTGATGAGTAAGTGTTCCATGCCCCGACTCCGGTCGGGGTTTGTCAATTTCAGGGAACCGTTATGATTCGTTTTGACAAGGTCAGCAAGGTATACAGCGGCGGCCATCAGGCGCTGCAAAAGGTCAGCTTTCACCTGCGCAAGGGAGAGATGGCCTTTCTGACCGGGCACTCGGGGGCGGGTAAGAGTACCCTCCTCAAACTGATCAGCGTGATGGAGCGTCCGACCGATGGTCGCGTCTTCTTTCATGGTGATGATGTCAGCCATATCCAGCGCAGCCAGATCCCCTATGTTCGCCGCCAGATCGGGATGATCTTTCAGGATCACCGCCTGCTGATGGACCGCACCGTGTTTGACAACGTGGCGCTGCCGCTGGTGATCGATGGCTACAGCCACGCCGATATCAACAAGCGCGTGGCGGCGGCGCTGGACAAGGTGGGGCTGCTCGGCAAGGAGCGTTACCAGCCGCGGATGCTCTCCGGGGGTGAACAGCAGCGGGTCGGCATCGCCCGTGCCATCGTCAACAAGCCGCCGCTGCTGCTGGCGGATGAACCGACCGGCAACCTGGATCCCCAGCTCTCCATGGATATCATGCGGCTATTTCAGGAGTTCAACAATTTTGGGGTCTCTGTACTGATTGCTACTCACGATCTGGGGCTGATCGCCCGCATGCGCTATCGCACCCTGACCCTCAAGGCGGGTCGCATGTATTCGGCCGGGGAGGAGCTCTGATGGCTATTGTTCGTCATAAACAACCACCGCTGCGTCGTCTGATGATGTACGGGGTTGACCATGTGCGGCAGGCGTTTGCCAGTCTCGGGGAGCTGTGGCGAAATCCGCTCGCCTCCCTGATGACGCTGGCGGTGCTCGGTGTCAGTCTGGCGTTGCCCTCCTGCTTCCACGTATTGTTGAAAAACGCCGAGGTGGTGGAGGGGAGCTGGCAGAACAGCTCCCAGATCTCCCTCTATCTGCGCAAGGATCTGCCGGAGCAGAGCATTCTCGATCTGCAGCACAGGATCCTGCTCTATCCCGAGGTGGATTCGGTCACCTACCTGAGCCGTGACGATGCGTTGCGGGAGTTTCGCGAGATCTCCGGTTTCGGCGATGCCCTCGATTATCTGGACAGCAACCCGCTACCGCCGGTGCTAAGCGTCATTCCGGATCCGCGCTGGCAGAATCCGGAAGGGGCCGCCGAGTTGCTCGGCAAGCTAAACAATGAGGATGGGGTCGAGCAGGGCAAGCTGGATCTGCAGTGGCTGACCCGCCTGCAGGGGATCATGAACCTGCTGCGTCACACCATTACCGGTATCGCCGTGCTGCTGCTCTCCGCCGTGCTGCTGATCGTCGGCAACACCCTGCGTCTCAACATCCTCAACCAGCGCTCAGAGATCGAGGTGCTCAAGCTGGTGGGGGCAACCGATGCCTTCATCCATCGCCCTTTCCTCTATACCGGCATCTGGTTCGGGGTGATCGGCGGCATGCTGGCATGGTGGCTGACCGAGGTGATGGTGATCTGGAGCGAAGGGGTGGTGAAGGAGCTTGCGGGCTTGTATAACAGTAATTTCCGGCTGGTTGGCATGGGTCTGGTAGACGGGGTGAACCTGATCCTGCTGGGGGCCTTGCTGGGGCTGATTGCTTCTTGGTTTTCGGTTCATCGTCACATTCGAGATATAGAGCCATCCTGATTAATTTATTATCAAAGTAAATCGCTGGATTTTGAGAGGTGGATCAAGTAAAAGAGGCTCCGTTTCTGGCTTGACCCCCTCAGTCAGAGTATTCTGAATAGCGGCGATCTTCCGGATCTTTGCTGGATCCGTGGAACCTTCTGATTTATAAGCAGTCTATTAAGCTGAAGCATTTATACGAGTATGGCCCCTCTGCCTTGCTCGTCAGACTTGGCAAGCATGTGAAGGTTGCGAGCTCCGCAACAATGGACTTAGCATGCTACTTTTCGGGGGTCCTTCATTGTGACCCCCTTTTTTTGACTGTTCATTCATGATTCATCCTGCAGGCTTAAGATAAGCCGGTCTAAAACTGGGCATGTTCTTTGATACACGCCGCAGAATGGCATCCGGTCAGTAGACAGACCCTCTCAGGGTGTTAGACTGATTCGATTGAAAAGTAAGAGGTAACAGATGGGAACTTCATTGCAGCGCACTATGGCTCTGATTCCGCAAGGTAGTCTGGAAGGCTATATCCAGGCAGTAAACTCTATTCCGGTGCTGAGCGCAGAGGAAGAGCGTGAACTGGCTGAGCGTTTGCAGCAGGATGGCGATCTCGAGGCTGCCCGTCAGCTGGTTATGTCGCACCTGCGCTTTGTCGTTCATGTCGCCAAGAGTTATGCCGGTTACGGTCTGCCTCAGGCCGATCTGGTACAGGAAGGCAACATCGGCCTGATGAAGGCGGTCAAGCGCTTCGACCCGACGGTCGGCGTGCGTCTGGTCTCCTTTGCCGTGCACTGGATCAAGGCCGAAATCCACGAATATGTCCTGCGCAACTGGCGCATGGTCAAGGTGGCGACCACCAAGGCCCAGCGCAAGCTCTTCTTCAACCTGCGCAAATCCAAAAAGCGTCTGGGCTGGCTGAACCACGAAGAGGTTCAGGCCGTGGCGGCCGATCTCGGCGTTTCTGCCGCTGACGTGACCGAGATGGAAGCGCGGATGGCCAACTACGATCAGGCGTTCGATCTGGTTGGTGATGATGAGGAAGAGGGCGGCTTCGCACCGGTTCACTATCTGGAGGACAAATCCTCCGATCTGGCCGCGACCATCGAGAACGACAACTGGGACGATCACGCGACCCGTCGCCTGAGCTCGGCCCTCGCCACCCTGGATGAGCGCAGCCAACACATCATCCGTGCCCGCTGGCTCGATGATGACAGCAAGACCACTCTGCAGGAGCTGGCCGATACCTACGGCGTCTCTGCCGAGCGTGTGCGTCAGCTTGAGAAAAACGCACTCAAGAAGCTGAAAGATGCCATGGAAGCCTGATGCTTCCTCTCATAAAAACAGGGCCTGATGGCCCTGTTTTTGTTTCGCAGGGATCTGGTCGGCCTTGCTTTGGTTACCCGTGAGTGTGTTATGTTGCCGCCACTGCCACATTAGGGAGAGCAGAAGTGAAACTGTTGAACGACCTGTTTACCAACAACCGTGAGTGGGCCGAACGGATCAAAGCCGAAGATCCCGCTTTCTTTGCCACTCTTTCTGCCCAGCAGGCCCCCGAATACCTCTGGATCGGTTGTTCCGACAGCCGGGTCCCCGCCAACCAGCTGATGGGCTTGCTGCCGGGGGATGTCTTCGTCCACCGCAACGTCGCCAATCTGGTGGTGCATACCGATTTCAACTGCCTCTCCGTGCTGCAATACGCGGTAGAAGTGCTCAAGGTGAAGCACATCATCGTCTGCGGTCACTATGGCTGCGGCGGCGTCAAGGCCGCGATGCAGAATCAGGAGCTGGGTCTCATCGACAACTGGCTGCGCAACATCAAGGATGTCTACTTCAAATATGGTGAAGAGCTCGAGGCCATCGAGGATGAGCACGAGCGCTTCGACTACCTGTGCGAGCTGAACGTGGCCGAGCAGGTCGCCAACGTCTGCCACACCACCATCATCCAGAACGCCTGGCGCAAGGGGCAGGAGCTGGCGGTGCATGGCTGGATCTACGGGATCAAGGATGGTCTGCTGCACGATCTCGATCTCTGCATCAGCGGCCCGGATCAGATCCCCGACGTCTACCGCGCCTGGCCGGATATGCGTCCGCCCCACCGTCGGCGCTAGGGAGCTTCATGGTGGCGCCAGCCCTCTATCTGCAGATCAAGCAGCACATTCTGGACGGGATCCGCGAACGCCACTATCAGGCGGGGGACAGGATCCCGACCGAAGCGGCCCTGTGCGAGCAGTTCACCGTGAGCCGGATGACGGTCAACCGGGCGTTGCGGGAACTGGTGGCTGAGGGGTGGCTGGTGCGTACCGCCGGTTCCGGCAGCTTCGTGGCGGACAGGCGAACCGAATCGCCGTTGCTGGCCATTCGCAACATCGCTGACGAGATCGCCGAGCGTGGCGGCGAGTACAGTGCCCGGGTGATCCGGCTGCAGCGGCTGGCCGCCGACGAGAAGGTAGCGGTACAACTGGGGCTGCGGGTAGGTGCCCCTATCTTTCACAGCCTGATCGTCCATCAGGCTGATGGTGAGCCGTTGCAGCTGGAGGAGCGCTTCGTCGATGCCGGGCGCTTGCCGGGCTATGGCGAGCAGGATTTTACCCAACAGACCCCCAACCGCTATCTGATGGATGTCTGCCCCCTCTCCGAGATGGAGCACGTGGTGGAAGCCGTGTTGCCGAGCGCCGGTGAGGCGGGATTGTTGCAGATCCGCGTAGATTCCCCCTGCCTGTTGTTGCACAGACGCACCTGGTCGGAGGGGCATCTGGTCTCCTACGCCCGTTTGCTCTCCCCCGGTTCCCGTTACAAGCTAAGCTCCAAGACTCAGCTGGAGTAAATGTCTATACAACTTGATTTTGCAAAGCCCACCTCCTGGTGGGCTTTTTTGTGCTTAAACTCTAAGTTTGATGCTGTTATCAGGATGTGAATTTCGCTCTTTCTTTCGTCATAGAGATCGACTATAAGAATATGTATATACATTTGAGGTCACTATGAACAAGGAACTGTTGAACTGCGAGCGGGTCTGGCTCAACGTGACACCCGCCACCCTGAATGATGAGCTGGCCGACTACGGCCTGCTGCCGCTCCACGCCATCGGCGTGAAGGATGGCAAGATCCATGCGCTGGTGCCGATGGCCGAACTGAAGGGGCCGTATCCTGCTCACTGGCATGATATGCAGGGCAAGCTGGTCACCCCCGGCCTTATCGATTGCCATACACACCTCATCTTCGCCGGCAGCCGTGCCGAAGAGTTCGAGCTGCGTCAGCAGGGTGTGCCCTATGCCGAGATCGCCCGTCGGGGCGGCGGCATCATCAGCACGGTGCGTGCGACCCGTGCCGCCAGCGAAGAGCAACTGTTCGATCTGGCGTTGCCGAGGGTGAAATCCCTGATCCGCGAAGGGGTCACCACGGTGGAGATCAAGTCCGGCTATGGCCTGACGCTGGATGATGAACTCAAGATGCTGCGGGTGGCCCGTCGACTGGGAGAGGCGTTGCCGATCCGGGTCAAGACCACTCTGCTGGCGGCCCATGCGGTGCCGCCGGAGTATCGCGACGATCCCGACAGCTGGGTCGAGACCATCTGTCAGGAGATCATCCCGGCCGCCGCCGAGGCGGGTCTGGCCGATGCGGTAGATGTCTTCTGCGAGCATATCGGCTTCTCGCTGGCCCAGACCGAGCAGGTCTATCTGGCGGCGGATCAATACGGCCTGCCGGTGAAGGGGCATATGGATCAGCTCTCCAATCTCGGTGGCAGCACCCTCGCTGCCAACTTTGGCGCCCTCTCGGTGGATCATCTGGAGTATCTGGATCCGGAAGGGATCCTGGCGCTGGCCCACCGTGGCGTGGTCGCCACCCTGCTGCCCACCGCCTTCTACTTCCTCAAAGAGACCAAGCTGCCGCCGGTTGCCACCCTGCGCAAGGCGGGGGTGGCGATGGCGGTCTCCTCCGATATCAACCCGGGTACCGCACCCATCGTCTCGCTGCGGATGGCGATGAACATGGCTTGTACCCTGTTTGGTCTGACGCCGGTGGAGGCCATGGTCGGGGTGACCCGCCACGCCGCCAAAGCGCTTGGCGAGCAGGAGCACCTTGGCCAGCTCAGGCTGGGGATGGCGGCCGATTTCCTGTTCTGGCACTGCGCCCATCCGGCCGAGTTGAGCTACATGGTCGGCGTCGATCAGTTGGCAGGCCGCATCTTCAACGGCGAGGAGACCCTCCATGGATAAGCTAAACCCGATCGACATGTCGCTTTGGCAGGGACGACAGGATCCGGAAGATGGCGAACTGGCCCTGCGTTGGCACGACAAAGTTCTGCCTTGGCAAGAGGCGCAGCCTAGGCACGCCGACAGCGAGCCCGGCGTGGTGCTGCTTGGTTTTGCCTGTGACGAAGGGGTGCTCCGCAATAAGGGGCGTGTGGGCGCCGCCGGTGCGCCGCTGGCGGTGCGCAAGCTGCTGGCCAACACCGCTTGGCACCTGAATCGACCTGTCTACGATGGCGGGGATGTGAGTTGTACCGATGGGGATCTCGATGCCGCCCACGGCCGTCTGGCCGAGCGGGTCGCTGCTGCGCTCGAACTGGGCCATTTCCCGCTGGTGCTGGGGGGCGGCCACGAGGTGGCCTTCGGCAGCTGGAGCGGCCTCAACTTGCATCTGGCGGGTCAGGGGCGAGTCGGCATTATCAATTTTGACGCCCACTTCGACCTGCGCATGAAGCAGGAATTGGCAAGCTCCGGCACCCCCTTCTTCCAGATCGCCGAGCAGTGCGCCGCTCAGGGCTCGCCGTTTCACTACGCCTGCCTCGGGGTGGCCGAGACCGCCAATACCCAAGCCCTGTTTGCCCGTGCCAAGGCGCTGGGAGTGTGGCATGTGCTGGATGAGGCGATGACTCAGACCGGGCTGCCAGCCTTGCTAAGCGGACTGGACGCCTTTATCGCCGATTGTGATCACCTCTATCTGACCATCGATCTTGACGTGCTGCCCGGCAACCTGATGCCGGGAGTGAGTGCTCCCGCCGCCCGTGGCGTGGAGCTGGCGGTGATCGAACCACTGATCGCCCATATCCGGGCCAGCGGCAAGCTGAGGCTCGCCGATCTGGCCGAGTACAACCCGACGCTGGATCAGGATAATCGCAGCGCCCGCGTGGTCGCTCGACTGGTTCATCTGTTGACCCGTTAACCCTTTGGCCGCATATCGCCGAAGGCTCCCTATTGATACAACAAGGAGTGTGTATGTCTGTGCAACAGCAGGATCCCCGTCATGATCCGAACCGCGTGATCCGTGCCCCGCGCGGTACCGAGCTGACCGCCAAGAGCTGGCTCACCGAGGCGCCGCTGCGGATGCTGATGAACAACCTGGATCCCGAGGTGGCCGAGCATCCCCAGTCGCTGGTGGTGTATGGCGGCATCGGTCGCGCTGCCCGCAACTGGGCCTGCTTCGACAAGATCGTCGAGGTGCTGACCCGGCTGGAGGAGGATCAGACCCTGCTGGTGCAATCCGGCAAGCCGGTCGGGGTGTTCCAGACCCACAAGGATGCGCCGCGGGTGCTGATCGCCAACTCCAACCTGGTGCCCCACTGGGCCAACTGGGAGCACTTCAACGAGCTCGATAAGAAGGGGTTGATGATGTACGGCCAGATGACCGCGGGCTCTTGGATCTACATCGGTACTCAGGGGATCGTGCAGGGCACTTACGAGACCTTCTTCGCGGTGGCCAATCAGCACTTCAACGGCGAACCCAAGGGGCGCTGGATCCTGACCGGTGGCTTGGGCGGCATGGGCGGTGCCCAGCCGCTGGCCGCCACCATGGCCGGCTTCTCGATGATCGCAGTGGAGTGCGACGAAACCCGCATCGATTTTCGTCTGCGCACCCGTTATGTGGACAAGAAGGCCCACAGTCTGGATGAGGCGCTGGCCATGGTCGAGGAGGCCAAACAGAGCGGCAGCGCTATCTCCATCGGCCTACTCGGCAACGCCGCTGACGTGTTCGCCGAACTGGTGGCTCGTGGCATCACCCCGGATGTGGTGACCGACCAGACCTCCGCCCACGACCCGGTTCACGGCTACCTGCCGCAGGGTTGGAGCGTGGCAAAGTGGCGCGAGCTGCAACAGAGTGCCCCGCAGGAGGTGAATCTGGCTGCTCGTCGCTCCATGGCCCGTCAGGTGGAGGCGATGCTGACCCTGCAAGAGCGCGGCGCGGCGACTCTGGATTACGGCAACAACATCCGCCAGATGGCGCTGGAGGAGGGGGTGGCGAACGCCTTCGACTTCCCCGGCTTCGTCCCCGCCTATATCCGCCCGCTGTTCTGCGAGGGGATAGGCCCGTTCCGCTGGGTGGCCCTCTCCGGCGATCCGGAAGATATCTACAAGACCGATCAGAAGGTGAAAGAGCTGATCCCCGACGATCCTCACCTGCACAACTGGCTCGACATGGCCCGCGAGCGCATCGCGTTTCAGGGACTGCCGGCGCGGATCTGCTGGGTCGGGGTCAAGGATCGGGTACGCCTCGGTCTGGCTTTCAATGAGATGGTGAAAAACGGCGAGCTGAAAGCCCCCATCGTCATTGGCCGCGACCATCTGGATTCCGGCTCGGTGGCGAGCCCGAACCGCGAGACCGAGTCGATGATGGATGGCTCCGATGCCGTCTCCGACTGGCCGCTGCTCAACGCCCTGCTCAACACGGCCGGCGGCGCGACCTGGGTGTCGCTGCACCACGGCGGCGGGGTCGGCATGGGCTTCTCCCAGCACTCCGGCGTGGTGATCGTCTGTGATGGCTCCGATGACGCGGCTCGCCGCGTCGGTCGGGTGCTGCGCAACGACCCGGCCACCGGCGTGATGCGCCATGCCGATGCGGGCTACGAGATTGCCATCAACTGCGCCTGCGAGGCGAAACTGGATCTGCCGATGATTGACGGCGCCAACGGTGTCAAAGGAAAGGTGTAACACCATGTTTGAATTGACTATTACCCCGGGCGAGCTGGATCTTGCCACCCTGCGCCGCGTCAGCCGCGAGCCGGTACATATTGCACTGGATCCGGCGGCGTTGCCGGGGATCCACGCCTCAGCCGCCGTGGTTACCAAGGTGATCGAGCAGAACCGGGTGGTGTATGGCATCAACACCGGCTTTGGCCTGTTGGCCAACACCCGCATTCCGGTGGAGCAGCTGGACGAGTTGCAGCGTTCCATCGTGCTTTCCCACGCGGCAGGGATTGGCGAGTACATGGATGACGCCACCGTGCGGCTGATGATGGTGCTCAAGCTCAACTCGCTGGCGCGGGGCTTCTCCGGCATCCGGCTGACGGTGCTTGAGGCCCTGATGACCCTCATCAACGCTGAAGTCTATCCGGTGGTGCCGAAGAAGGGATCCGTCGGTGCCTCTGGCGATCTGGCGCCGCTGGCTCATATGAGCTGCCTGCTGATCGGGGAGGGCAAGGCTCGTCACAAGGGCGAGCTGATCGACGCCGCCACAGCGCTGAAAATTGCCGGGCTCGAGCCTATCGCGCTGGCACCCAAAGAAGGATTGGCGCTGCTCAACGGCACTCAGGCGAGCACCGCCTTCGCGCTGGAAGGGCTGTTCCATGCCGAGGATCTCTACGCCGGTGCCATCACCATCGGTGCCATGAGCGTGGAGGCCGCCCTTGGCAGCCGCCGGCCGTTCGATGCCCGCATCCACGAAGTGCGCGGTCAGCGTGGTCAGATTGATGCGGCCGCCTGCTATCGCCACCTGCTGGTGGATGGCAGCGAGATCGGCATGTCCCATCACAACTGTGAGAAGGTACAGGATCCCTACTCATTGCGCTGCCAGCCGCAGGTGATGGGCGCCTGCCTGACCCAGATCCGCCACGCCGCCGAGGTGCTGGTGTGCGAGGCCAACGCGGTCTCCGACAACCCGCTGGTGTTTGCCGAGGATGAGGAGATCATCTCCGGCGGCAACTTCCACGCCGAGCCGGTCGCCTTCGCCGCCGATAATCTGGCACTGGCCATCGCCGAGATAGGTTCCCTCTCCGAGCGGCGCATGGCGCTGTTGATCGACTCTCGGATGTCCGGTCTGCCGGCGTTTCTGGTCAATAACGGCGGGGTGAATTCGGGCTTTATGATCGCTCAGGTCACCTCGGCTGCGCTGGCCTCCGAGAACAAGACCCTGGCCCATCCCGCCTCGGTGGATAGTCTGCCCACTTCCGCCAATCAGGAGGATCACGTCTCCATGGCGACCTTCGCTGGCCGCCGGCTGGCAGACATGGCGGAGAACACCCGCGGCATTCTGGCTGTTGAACTGCTGGCGGCGGCACAGGGGCTCGATTTCCGCGCGCCGCTGCGCAGTACCGAGCTGATCGAGCAGGCCAAGGGACGACTGCGGGCAGAGGTGAGCTTCTACGACAAAGACAGGTACTTCGCGCCGGACATCGAAGCTGCCGCCGCCCTGCTGGGTCGTGCCAGCTACAACGACCTGATCCCGGCCGGGATGCTGCCCAGCCTGTAAGCCTTGATCCCCTTTCTCCCCTGGCGGGAGAAGGGTGGGGGATGAGGGGGAGGCCGCTTCACTGGCGCCGGTGACTGCCGGGAGCAGATAACAAAAGACCGCCCAATCGGGCGGTCTTTGCGTTTCTGACGTTGGTTGAACGCGGTTATTCGTGTTCGAACATCAGGAACAGATAGACCACAAACAACACCAGATGGGTCGCTCCATGGAGCACATTGGTGCGGCCGCTGCTGAAGGTCACTTTACAGACCATCAGGGTTGTGACCAGCAGCACCATATCGGCGGGGGAGAGGCCGAGGCGTACCTCCTGATCCAGCATGGAGCCGATAAAGAGCACGGCAGGCACGGTGAGGGCGATGGTGGCCAGCACAGAGCCGAAGTAGAGGTTCATTGCCCGCTGCAACTGGTTGTTGAAGGCGGCTTTGATGGCGCCGACTGCTTCGGGGGCCAGCACGATGCAGGCCACGATAAAGCCGCCCAGTGCGGCGGGTGCTTCCATCACATGCACCCCGTAGTTGATGGGGATGGCCAGGGTCTTGGCCAGCAGGATCACCACCAGCAGGTAGGCGAGCAGCAGGATGGTGTGATAGACGTTGCTCTGCAGCGGGCCGTGGTGCTCCTCATAATCCTCGTGATCGCTGTCGACGAAGAAGTGGCTGTGGCTGCGGGTCTGGATCAGCAGAAAGACCCCGTAGAGCAGGATCGAGATGATGATCAGCATCCACGACATGGCGCGCGACATACTGCCGATTGCACCGCCCTCGGTGAAGTTGGGCAGCACCAGACAGAGCAGGGCCAGCGGGATGATGGCCACCAGATAGGATTTGACCCCGTCCAGATTAAAGCTCTGGGTGTGGTAGCGCCAGCCGCCAAACAGCAGGGTGAAGCCCACCAGACCGGTACTCACCAGCATCACTACTGCAAACATGGTATCGCGGGCCATGGTGGGGTTAGGCTCACCGGTCAGCATCACCGAAGAGATCATCACCACCTCCAGCGAGATGACCGAGAGGGTGAGGATCAGGGTGCCGAAGGGCTCGCCCAGCTTGATGGCGAGGGCATCGGAGTGGCGCACCACCGAGAAGATAGCCCAGGTGACGATGGCCAGTAGTGCAGCCGAAACCGGAAGATAGATCCCGAGCGGAGTTGTCTCTGTCAGCAGGTCGCTCCCGATCGTCTTGAAAAAGAGCAGGGTCAGCAGGCCGACGGGCAGGGCAATCTCTTGCCGGATAAATGTCTTCATAGGCAATGGTTCTCATCTCGGGACGGCGCTGGCCGACAGGGATTGATGGGAGGCGTGCGTGAAGGTGCTCACGGTAGCCGAATGCTTATGATAAGGGTTCCATCCTCTCAGGGGCAGATCATTTTGTTGCTGAATGTAAATGGTGGTTCAAGGGCGATGAGCCAGGTCGTGGCAGAGGCTTTGGGAGTGTCAGCCTCTGTGCAAAAGGGTGCGTGTGCTCCCGGTGGGGGGAGCCCTGCCAGCGCTGGCCTGTGCAATATCGGTGTCAGCTCTCTTGCGAATATTGTGGAGGCCATGTCTGCTGCCAGATGGCAAGCTCTGCCAGCGCCATGGGCCTGCCAAAGACGTAACCCTGGATCAGATAGACGCCGTGTTGCCGCAAGTAATCAACCTGTTCCCGCGTCTCAACCCCTTCCGCAATCATCTCCATGCCTGATTCCAGGCCAAACGTGATGATGGCATCCAGCACGCTGCGTTTGAGGTCGTTGGTGCCTATGGTATCGACGAACATCTTGTCGATCTTGATCTGGCGGATCCCGAGGCTCTGCAGGTAGGCAAAACCACCGTAGCCGGTACCGAAATCATCCAGTTTGAAGTGATATCCCATCTGCTGCAACAGGGTGATCTCCTCGGTAGCGGCTTTGATGTCGAGGATCGGCTTGCGTTCTGTCAGCTCGAAGGTAAGGCGCTCGGGCGAAGGGTTATGGTGTTCACTCAACATGTTGCGCAGCAAGGGTTGTTCGATATGGGTGGCCATCAGATTGACACTGATCCACTGCTCTGGTGGCAACAGCGGCAGATCCGTGATCACCTGCTCCAGCAACTGCCTGGTGATAGGCAGGATAAGTCCCTGATCTTCAGCATATTCGATGAAAGCGCTCGGGGGGATCAGCTCGTGTCCACGTTGCCAGCGTAGCAGCGCCTCAAAACCGGCAACCTGCCAGGTTCGAAGATCCACCACGGGTTGATAGAAGGGGATGAACTCCTGGCGCACCAATCCGGCCTGCAATAGCCCCTTGAGCGAGCGGCGATAGTTTCGCAGCGACCAGTAAGCGGTCACCAGCAGCAGGCCCAGGATAGTGCCGCTCCAGAGTGCGATTCGTCTGACTTGCTCGCGAGCATACAGGTCCAGTGCAGAACCGGCCCAGATGGTTTGTCGGGTCAGTTTGTCCTGATCAAAGAAGCTCAGGCTGCGGCTGCCCTCTTCCAGCTTGATGGTCCGGTTACCGCGCGGGAAGCGGGGGGTCATCGCTGCGGGATCCCGCTGGCTGAACTCCAGATAGAAACAGTCACTGCAGGGGAGCTGTAGCAGATCGTGGCTCCAGCTGTTATCGAGCACCCAGTAGGCAATGTTGCCGCCGTTTTTGTAGTAGGCAACCATCTCCTGTTCCGTATTGAAACTGGCCGTTGTAGCAGTCAGCCCCAGTTTGTCGGGGAGGGCGCCATCCTGGTTGGCGTTTTTGATGAGCGAAATACCCACACCCAGGCTTGAGCAGCTTTTCCCTGATGCCAGTTCCAGCCCCTGCAGACGAATATGGGTGTTGTAAAAGCGGGGATCCCGCAGCAGTGCCATGTCGTTGGCACCACAATCGAAATCAAACAGCGTCAGCTGCTCGCTCATGGCCTTGTCCAGCGTGTGATGGCGTATCGCCATGGCTCGCTTTATCTCGGCCACCTTCTGCTCAAGCAGGTGGTTGGCCATCGGTTTTGTTAGCCACAGACCGACGGACTGGCTTGCCAGGATGGGCAAGAGCAGTAGCAGTACCGTGATCCAGAGGGGGGTGATGCGTAACAAGGGCGCCTGCCAGTTTTACGAGACACAAATGGGTCAAGCCATCATAGTGCATTAGTACAATCAATTTGAGCTCTACTTGTCACACTTATTGGATGATTTTTTAAATGTATGATTTTAAATGTTTTTATTATTAACCTTGAAAAGATTCAATCGCTGACCTGTCATAAATGACAATTGCTCAACTTATCCGAACTGCTTTAGAGTACCCCTGCGGTTTGACTCACCGTGTGTTCAATACTCCTGTATCTGTTTTTTGTCAGTAGCACAGAGTGTTAGTTTTGATATGAGTGTTCCTTTTGGTCCCTTTTGAGGGACCATTTTTCTGTCTGCTATCTTCCCCTGCTCCACCTGTGTACCTTCCTTGGTATTCTCCCGCTGCTTTGGGTATGCTGCCCCGCTTAAATTACAGAAGCGGGATCCCCGTCCATAGTGATGGCCACAGCGCCACTGCTACCATGAACTCCAATGGATGATGCCGGGCACACGGAAAGGCACATGAAACTCACAACACATCTTGTCTCGTTTATTACCTTGTGCGTGATCGCTGCCATGGCGACCGTGCTGATTGGCGGGGTGTTCAGCTTTCGCGAGCTGGGCATGGAGTTGCAGCAAAAGAAGGTCGATGCGCTGGTCGAGGTGATCGACAAGCAACTCGACGTTGCTCACGGTATGGAGGATATGAGCCGCTGGTTGCCCACCTTGCTGCGGGCGGCTCATGTGGTGGAGCTGGAGGTGCGCCAGAATGACCAGCGGGTCTACTGGTTCCGTGACGTACAGCGTCCGGTTGATGAACCGCTGCTGGTGCCATACAGCCATCCGCTGCCCCATCAGGCTGGCATGCAGGCCAGCTTCAAGCTGGAGCGCCCCTTCAAGGAGGCGGAGTACTCCATCAAGGCGATGTCGGGCATCTCGTTCGGGATCTTCATCGTGGTGTTCGGTCTCTGGTACTCCATCCGCTGGTTGCGTCAGCAGTTGCGCGGCGCCGAGCTGCTGGGCATTCGCGCCCAGCTGATCCTCGATGACAAGCTCTCCAAACTAAGCCATGACCCCGCCGAAGAGTGGCCGGTGGCCGCCAGTCAGGCCCTCGATCATCTGCTCGCCGAGCTGGCGGATGCCCGCAAGGAGCGCAGCCGCTTCGACAACTTCATTCGCAGCAACGCCTTCGTCGACAAGATGACCGGCATCGGCAACCGCCTCTTCTTCGATAACCGGCTCGAGAGCGCTATCATGGAGGCGAGCGTGATGAGTGGCGGTGTCTTGCTGATTGAACTCGCCTGTCTGGAAGAGCTGGAAGCGGAGCAGTTCGAGCTGCAGGGGCATGATCTGCTGCTGGAGGCGAGCGCCGTGATCAGTGCTTTTGTGCGCAAGCATAACGGTGCCTTGCAGGCTCGTTATGCCGGACATGTCTTTGCGGTATTGTTGCCCAACATGTCGGAGAGCGAGATGGTGGACAGTGCCAGCCAGCTGCTCAAAAGTCTGCAACGGCTACACTGGCCGCAGCAGGTCAATCCGGAGACGGCCATCTATATCGGGGCTGTCTGCTACCAGGCGCAAGACACTCTGCTCAAGGTGCAGGAGGAGGCCGAGCTGGCCCTCAAGAGTGCACGTCTGCAGGGGCACAACGGCTGGTTCCTCTATGAAAAGCAGCTGGACGAGGAGCAGAGCAGCAAGGGGACGGTGCGCTGGCGCACCCTCATCAGTCGCCGTCTTGAAGAGCAGGGGATCGATTTTTATACCCAACCGGTCCAGCAGGATCGGGATCAGGTGGTACTGCAGCAGGATCTGCTCACCTATATCCACGATGAGCAGGGGCGGGAACTGCAAGCAGGGATCTTCATGCCAATGGCGGAGAAGGTGGGCCTGCTGCTGCAACTGGATCGGCTGGTGGCGGAGCAAACGCTGGTGTTGCTGCGCCAGCGTTCCGAGCAGAGCTGTCCCATCACTCTGACCCTGAGTGCCCAGAGTCTGCTCAACCGCGAGTTCCAGCGCTGGCTCTTCTTCGCCCTGTTCCAGCTGCCGCGCAGCATCAACGAGCGGTTGATCCTGCAGCTCTCGGAGGCTCAGGTCACACGCCACTTCGAAGCACTCAAGCGGCCGCTGCGCTCCCTGCGGATGCTGGGCTGCCAGCTGGCCATCGATCATGCTGGCCAGGATGTGGTGAGCACCCAGTACATCAAGGAGTTCGAGATCAACTTCCTCAAGCTGCACCCCAGCCTGGTGCGGGAGATTCACGCCCGACAGGTGAACCAGATGGCGGTCCGCAGTCTGGTGGGGGGCTGCGCCAATACCCGTACCCGGGTGCTGGCGGTGGGGGTAGAGAGTGGCGATGAGTGGAAGATGCTGCGCCACCTCGGGGTGCATGCCGGGCAGGGGCCCTGGTTTGCCGAGCCACGCCGGTTGGTGCAGGAGCCGGCTGGTGATTGAGATAAACAAGAGAGGGTCGTCGTGGGGCGACCCTCTCTCGTTTTCGGTTGCCGTCAGGCGGGGCTCACAGTCGCCCCTGCTCCCGCAGTCCGGCCAATCCCTGCATGCCGCCGGTATGGATAAAGACAATCTTGCTGCCGGGGGCGATGCGGCCCGCAGCCAGCTCGCGAAACAGCCCCCACATCGCCTTGCCGCTGTAGATGGGCTCCAAAGGCAGACCTGTTTCGGCGCTGAAATCTTGAACCCACTGCCAGAGGGCCGGGCTGAATTTGGCGTAGCCACCATCGTGGTGATCGAGTGCGACCCGCCAGCCGGGGATGCTGGCGGCAGCGGGATGGAGGCGACACACCTCGTCAGCGATAAAGCCGCCTCCTTTCAGTACCGCAATGGCGAGGATCTGCTCCCGGTCCTGTTTGCCAGCGATTAGGCCCGCCAGGGTGCCGCCGCTGGCACAGGGCAGTACCCAGAGATCCGGCGAGAAGGGTACCTCGCCGACCAGTTCGGCAACCCCGGGGATAGCCAGCGGGCTGCTGCCCCCTTCCGGCACGATCAGGGTATCGGGTGCATCGAATTGGGCCAGCCAGTCGGGATCCTGGCGACGGCGGTAACTCTGGCGGTCGACGAAAACGAGATCCATACCCCAGCGTCTGGCATCCCTCAGGGTGGTATTGCTGACGGCATCAGATTCGCCCCGTATGATACCGGTAGTTCGAAGGCCAGATTGGCACCCTGCTGCTGCCAGTGCATGGATGTGATTGGAGTAGGCGCCGCCAAACGAGAGTAGATGCCGTTTGCCGTGCTCTCTGGCATGAAGCAGGTGGTATTTGAGCTTGCGCCACTTGTTGCCGGAGATGGTCGGATGGATCAGATCATCCCGCTTGCACCAGAGTTCGACGCCGTAGCGGGTCAGCAACGGGTGGTGGAGGGGGTGCAGGGGGGAGGGCAGGATAGCTGACCCCTCTGGCTCGGCTGGAAGGCTGGCTTGCAATGGTGAGTCCGTCTTTTATATAGAGGCTAATCTGCTGTTTATGTTAATATTTCATACATTTAATCACTATTGATGGGCGGGCTTACATGAAAAAACTGTTCAGACGGTCGACGCCAAGCCGCCAGGTCGGGCTCTTGTTGGCCAATGACAGGATCATGCTGGCTGCAGTGGGCAATCCCCCCGTCTTCGCGACGCGCACCATCAACGGCCCACAGGAGTGGGCTGTGGCCATGAACGAGCTGTTCAGCCGTTATGGGCTGGCCAAGTCTAAAGTGCGGGTAGCCCTCGCCGCCAGTCTTTATCAACAGATCCAGATCGACAAGCCCGCCGTGCCCGACGCCGAGATGGCGGGGGCGCTCCCCTGGGCCATCAAGGACTATGTCAGCGAACCCGTGCTGCAACTGGCGATGGATTATGTGGACTTGCCCACCCCGCCTGCCGGTCGTCCGCGCATCAATGTGATCTGCCTGCCCAAGAGCCGGGTGCAACAGCTGGCCGATGCCATCAACGGCATCGCCACCCTGCAATCCATCATCAGCGACGAGCTGGCGCTCACCTCTCTCTATGAAGCGGATGACACTGTGCGCATGCTGCTGTGGCAGCCCAAGGGGCAGGATCTGCAACTGCTGGTCTTCCATCAGGGCGGGCTCTGCTTCTCCCGCCAGCTGCGCGGTTTCACCAGCCTGACCGGCGAACATGAGCCTGACGCCATGCTGCTCGATTCACTGGCGCTGGAGATCCAGCGCTCCCTCGACTATCTGGCGGGCCAGCTCAAATTGCCCGAGCTGGGGCAGATGCAGTTTGCCGTCGCTTCGCCCTTTATCGGTACCCTGGTGCGTCACATGGAGCAGACCTTCGGCTTTGCCGTCTCCGCCATGGCCAACAAGGCGGTGCTGGCCGGCGTCGAATACCTCTCGGCTTATGCTGCCGCATTGGGGGATGATCAATGAGAGTGTTATTCCCCCTTGCTGCCATGGTCAACAAGACAATGTTGCTGGCTGGCGTCGAATACCTTTCTGCCTACGCAGCCGCCATCGGGGAGGATGCGTGATGAAACGTCAGATAAACCTCTATGGTGCCGAGTTTCGTCCCAAGCGGCAGTGGGCCAGCCTCAATCAGATGGCGTTGGTATGGGGTGTTGTGCTGTTGCTGATCCTGCTGACGGCTATCGGTTACAGCTGGCAGCAGCAGCAGGTCAGCCGGGCGCTGGCGCAACGCACCGCCGAGCTGGAGCTCAAGCGCAGCGAGGCCAGACGCCTCGATGCCGAGCTTGCGCGCCATCAGGCGGATCCCCGGCTGCAACAGCAACTGGTCAATAAACGGGATGAGCTGACCGCCAAGCAGGGGCTGATGCGTCAGCTCGGTAGCCTGTCTCTGCAAAAATCCCAGGGCTATGCCAGCGTGATGGCGGATCTCTCCCGCATTCGCAGCAGCAACCTCTCGTTGCAGCGCATCGAGATCAACGAAGGGCGGATCAACCTCTCCGGTTTTGCCGGACGCAGTCAGGATGTGCCGGCCTGGGTCAACCGCTTCAAGCAGACCCCGAGTCTGGTAGGCAAGGAGTTTGGTGAACTGACCCTCGGCCGTGACGAGGAGGGTCGTCTGACCTTCCAGTTGAGCGGCATCGCGCGGGAGAAACCCTGATGAACCTGAAAGCACAATGGCAGGCGTGGGGCCAGCGTATCGCCCGGTTGAGCCAGCGGGAGCGGGTGTTGATCCTGCTTACCGGTCTGGTTTTGCTGGGCGCTGGCAGCATCTACGGTTGGCTCGATGGCGCCGATACCCGCCTGCAGCAGGATCGCATGGCCCTGAGCGCCGCCGAGCGCGACCTCGAAATCATGGAGCTGGAGAACCTCGGCAAACAGGCTCGGCTCAAGCGGGATCCCAATCAGGGCGTTCGCGACCAGCTGGCGCAGGTCGAAGCGGATCTGGCCCGGATCGACGATGAGCTGAAGGCCCAGACCGTCGATCTGATCCCGGCGCACGAGATGCCGCAGGTGCTGGAGGCGCTGCTCTCCCGCTCCGCCAACCTTCACATGCTGGCGCTCAGTTCGCTGGAGCCGACCCCGCTGATGGCGGGAGAACAGAAGGTCAATCTCTACAAACATGGTATCCGGCTTCAGCTTGAAGGCGGCTATTTCGATGTTTATCAATATCTCAAAGCGCTGGAAGCCTTGCCGCGCCACTTTTACTGGAAGCAGTTCGACTACCGGGTCAAATCCTATCCCGGCGCGGTGGTGGAGATGGAGATCTACACCCTGAGTACCAGCAAGGAGTTTATCCGTGGCTAGAGTGTTTGCGTTGTGCTGTTGCCTGTTCAGCGTGCTGGTAAAGGCGGAGCAGGTCGAGGTATTGCAGGATCCCACCGCACCGCTGGCGGATGTGGCGATTGGCGCCCGTGCGACCGGCGAGAGCAACACCGGTTTACCGAAGCTGCAGAGTGTGGTGCTGGGCAATGGCCCGGCGCTGGCGGTGCTCAATGGCAAGAGTTATCGGGTCGGGCAACAGGTGGATGGCTATACGCTGGTGGCCATCACGGCAGATGCCGTGGTGCTGGAAAAGGCGGGCAAACGCCACGCGGTCACACTCTTTGCCAGCAAGATCCGGGTTTGAGTCGTGCTTGCCTTTCGAGAGGTGGAGCGGCTTTATCGAGTTTAATTGCAAGTCAGGGTGCTCTAATTACATGAAAAAACACCGTCTCTGTCTGATCACCATGGCCATGATGGCCGCAGGCTGTACCACGTATCAGCACCCCGAGCCGACCCAGGCCAAGGATGCTCTCAAACAGGCCATGAACGAACAGCAGAAGCAGGCTGCCCCGCTGACCGCCTTGCCCAAATCGGTGCAGAGTGAATTGCTGCAGCTGAACCGGCCGCAGATGCCGGTCGGCATGCCGGAGAAGCGGCTGCGCATCGCGGCTCACGACGTGGAGGCGGTGGAGTTTTTCGGTTCCCTGTTCAAGGGCTCCCGCTACAGCGTGGCGGTTCATCCCGGGGTGGCCGGGCTGGTCTCGGTCGAGCTCAAGGATGTGACCCTGCCGGAGGTGCTGGCGGTGGTAGGTGACATGTATGGCTTCGACGTGCAGCGCAAGGGCAATGTCTTCCACATCTATCCGGCGGGTCTGCGCACCGAAACCATTCCGGTCAACTATCTGATGATGTCCCGCCGTGGCCTCTCCCGCACCTCGGTCAGCACCGGCGGGGTGACTGCCAATGACAACAACAATGGCAGCAATAACAGCAGTTTCGACAGCGCGTCCAACAACAGCGGCAGCAACAGCTCCTCCAGCAACAACTCGAGCGGTGACAACAGCAACGGTACCCGGATCGAGACTGACACCAACAGCGACTACTGGACCGATCTGCGCGACTCCCTGCAGACCCTGATTGGCACGGGTGATGGTCGCGCCGTGATCACCAGCCCGCAGGCGGGTCTGGTCACTATTCGCGCCTATCCGAAGGAGCTCAAGGCGGTACGTGAATTCCTCAATCAATCCGAGAGTCACCTCAAGCGCCAGGTGGTGCTGGAGGCGCGGATCATCGAAGTCGCCCTCAACGAAGGGTATGAGCAGGGGGTTGACTGGAGCGGTCTCTCCGCCAGTTGGGATGGCGGCAAGGGTATTACCGGCGGCCAGTCACTTGCCAAGACCCAGCTGCCCACCACCCCCAACCAGATCTTCAGTGCGCTGGGCGGCGGCGCCGGTTTCACGATCTCTGATGGCAACTTCGAGGTGGCGGTCAACCTGCTCAAGACCCAGGGCGATGTGAATACCCTCTCCAGCCCCCGTGTCACCGCGACCAACAACCAGAAGGCGGTGATCAAGGTGGGGACGGACGAATATTTCGTCACCAATGCATCGACAACAACCGTGAGCACGACGAGCGGTGACCGAACAACTCCCAATGTAGAGTTGACCCCTTTCTTCTCAGGTATTTCTTTGGATGTAACACCACAGATCGATGAAGAGGGGAAGGTGCTGCTGCATATCCATCCCTCCGTTATCGATACTGAAGAACAAACCAAGACCATAAAGGTGACAGACAGCGATACGCTGGTGTTGCCGTTGGCGAAAAGCTCCATTCGAGAGTCCGATACCGTAGTGCAGGCCAATAACGGCGACATTATCGTCATCGGTGGTCTGATGAAGACCGACAAGCAGGAGATCGTCAGCAAGGTGCCGCTGCTGGGAGATATTCCCTGGGTGGGCGAAGCCTTTACCAATCGTCGCGAGAGCACCAAGAAGGTGGAGCTGGTGATCATGCTCAAACCGACCGTGGTGGAGAAAGATACCTGGCAAAACGAGCTGCAGCGTTCCGCAGATCTGCTCGACAAGTGGTATCCGGCGAAGGGGTAAGCCATGAGCTGGCGATTGGCATCTTTCCATTCCGCCGTACTGCGGGCCGAGGCTCGCGGTCGCAGGTTCCCCGTACTGGCTGGTGAGCGCCCATGTACCTGAGCCACTTCGGCCTGCAGGAGGCGCCGTTCGGCCTCACCCCCAATACCGGCTTCTACTACGGCCTGCCCCCTCACGAGGAGGCGCAACAGGTGCTCAATTGGGCGCTGGCGCAAGGGGAGGGATTTATCAAGGTGACCGGCGAGGTGGGTACCGGCAAGACCCTGCTCTGCCGAAAACTGCTGAGCGAGCTGGGCTCGGAAGAGTGCCCGGTGCGGCTCGCCTGGTTGCCCAATCCCCACCTCAGCCCGGCCGAGCTGCGCACAGCGCTGGCGCTGGAACTGGGGTTGTCGGTGCGGGAGCAGAGTGAGCTGGATCTTACCGATCGCATCCATCGTCACCTGATCAGCCTGCACCAGCAGGGCAGTCGGGTGGTGGTGCTGATCGATGAGGCCCAGGCGCTGCCTGACGAGACTCTGGAGGCGATTCGCCTGTTTGGCAATCTCGAGACCGAATCGAGCAAGCTGCTGCAGATTGTGCTGTTCGGCCAGCCGGAGCTGGATATCAGACTGGCCAGGCCCCACCTGCGCCAACTGCGCCAGCGGATCGGCTTTTCATACTGCCTGCGCCCGCTGCGCTTTGACGAGACCCGCGCCTATCTGGAGCACAGATTGCAGGTCTCCGGCTACCGCGGGGCACCACTGTTTGCCGGCCGCGCCATGCGGATGCTGTGGCGGGCCTCGCGAGGGATCCCGAGACTTATCAACATCCTGGCGCACAAGTGCCTGATGCTGGCCTACGGTCAGGGGAGGCGCCGGATCGATAGCCGTCTGGTGAGGCTCGCCATTCGCGATACCGACGATGCCAGCCGCTTTGCGCCATTGCGCTGGTGGCCCCTGTTACTGTTACTGTTGCTGGGGTGCGCCCTGGCTTATGGAGTCTGGCCATGAGCGTTATCAACCAGATGCTGAAAGATCTGGATCGGCGCCAGCAAGGCGCCGAGGGAACTGCCGTCTATATTGCCCCTGCGCGCCAGCAGGGGTGGTGGATGTTGCTGCTGACCCTGATCTGTGGTCTGGCATTGGGGATCCTCGGTTGGCGCACCTGGATCTACTGGCAGCAGACACACCCTGTCGTCGCCGCCAGCGAAGTGGTGGTTCCCGATGTGGTGACACGGGCCGCCGAGCCAGTCAATCCGCCCGAGCCGGTCGCAGTGGCCGCTGCGCTGCCGTTGCCGGGTGGGGATGAGAGAGTGGCTGATACCGCTGGCGGGCAGGTAGAGGGAGAGATGGCCGATGGTGCCCCCTTTGATGCCTCCAGCGATGTTGACGATTCGGAGCCGACCGATGAAGAGCTGCAGCCCGAGCTATACGCCGAACTGGCGGCAGAGCAGCAGGCTGTCGCCAGCGCCCCGCGTAAACCGGGCATATTGAAGATCGAGACGGTCGAGCTGTCGGCCAAGGAGCTGGCGGCACTGGCGGAGCGCAAGGCGACGACCGCCATGGCCAAGGGAAGCCTGCGGGATGCGCAGGACAACTACTATCAGGTGCTGGCCCACGATCCCTATAACCAGGGGGCGCGCGAGCAACTGGCGGGGTTGCTCTACGGCGAGGGGCGCCTGACCGAGGCGCGCCAGCTGCTGGAGGAGGGGATCCGGCTCGATCCCCAACAGGCCGATTTTCGTCTGCTGCTGGCCCGTCTTGCCATCAACGAGGGGCAGCAACAGCAGGCGCTTGGCTGGTTGTCCGGTTATCAACCTGATCTTGCCAGCAACCTGGACTATTACGCCACTTGGGCGGGTCTGACCCAGGAGCTGGGTCAAAATGCCGATGCGGCGGCGCTCTATGTGAAGCTGCTGCGCCAGCAGCCGGATCAGGGCCGCTGGTGGCTTGGTCTCGGTGTCGCCGAGGATGGTCAGGGGCACAGCCAGCGGGCACTCGATGCCTATCGCAACGCCCTGCTGCACGGCAATCTCGGCGAGGCGTCGACCAACTGGCTGGAACAACGAATAGGCCAACTAACCCCTTGATAAACGCAGATTCGATGAGCGAAGCCTCATCGGATGCGGCAACGGGTGTGAAGTAACAGATATCGGAGCAAACATGGCACAACCCAGACTGAAAATGCGCCTCGGCGACCTGCTGGTTCAGGAGCAGATCATCTCTGATGATCAGTTGCAGCTTGCCCTGCAGCAGCAGCGTCAGACCGGACGCAAACTGGGTACCACTCTGATTGACCTCGGCTTTATCAGCGAGGTACAGCTGCTGCAGTTCCTCGCTCGCCAGCTGGATGTACCCTTCTTCGATCTCAATAACCTCACCATCGATGCCGCCGCGGTGCCGCTGCTGCCCGAAGTGCAGGCGCGCCGTTATCGGGCGCTGGCGGTCAACCTTACCGACGACAAGGTGACGGTAGCCATGTCGGATCCGGCGGACTTGAGTGCGCTGGATGCCATTGCTGCCTTGCTGAGCCCGCGGGATATGGTGCTGGCGGTCGCGCGGGAAGGGCAGTTGCTGGACTATTTTGACCGCCTCTATCGCCGCACCCGCGAGATTGAGAGCTTCGCCGAACAGCTGCAGGAGGAGTATCAGGACTCCGGCTTCGAGTTGGGTTCAGGTAATCTGGGGGCCAATGACGAGGGGGAGGCGACGGTGGCCAAGCTGCTGCGCTCCCTGTTCGAGGATGCGGTGCAGGTGGGAGCGTCGGATATCCACATCGAGCCGGACGAGAAGGTGCTGCGCATTCGCCAGCGGATCGACGGCATCCTCCACGAGAATATCCTCAACGAGGTGCGCATCGCCCAGGCGCTGGTGCTGCGTCTCAAGCTGGTGGCCGGGCTCGATATCTCCGAGAAGCGCTTGCCGCAGGATGGCCGTTTCAACATGAAGGTGCGCGGCCGTGATGTGGATGTGCGGATGTCCACCATGCCGGTGCAGTATGGCGAGTCTGTGGTGATGCGTCTGCTGGATCAATCCTCCGGCATCCTGTCGCTGACCGAGACCGGCATGCCGCCGGAGATCCTGACCCGTTTCCGTCGTCAGCTCAAACGCCCGCACGGCATGATCCTGGTGACCGGCCCCACCGGTAGCGGCAAGACCACCACCCTCTATGGCGCTCTCTCCGAGCTCAACCAGTCCAGCAACAAGATCATCACGGTCGAAGATCCGGTGGAGTATCGTTTGCCCCGTATCAGCCAGGTGCAGGTCAATCCCAAGATCGGTCTCACCTTTTCCCACGTGTTGCGTTCTACCCTGCGTCAGGATCCGGACATCCTGCTGGTGGGTGAGATGCGTGACAACGAGACGGTGGAGATCGGCCTGCGTGGCGCCATCACCGGTCACCTGGTGCTGACCACCCTGCACACCAACGATGCGGTGACCAGTGCCTTGCGCCTTATCGACATGGGGGCGCCCGGCTATCTGGTGGCGAGTGCCCTGCGGGCTGTGGTCGCCCAGCGGCTGGTGCGGCGGGTATGTGAGCACTGCGTCGAGGAGAAGGCGCCCGACGAAGGGCAGGCCACCTGGCTCACCGTGCTTTCCGGCGAGGCGCCTGGCCAGCATACCTATCACAAGGGCCGGGGTTGCCAGAGCTGCAACTTTACCGGTTATTCCGGCCGGATCGGGGTCTACGAGCTACTGGAGCTGGATCAGCCGATGATGGATGCCCTGCGCCGCAACGATGCGGAAGGGTTCGCCAAGGCGGCCCGTCAACACGAACACTACCGGCCGCTGGCCCTCACTGCCCTCGATTATGCCCGTCAGGGGATCACCTCGGTGGATGAGGTGTTGCGACTGGCCGAGGATTTGGGGTAAGCGATGGCTAACTTTGCTTACAAGGGGCGTGACAGCCAGGGCAACGCCACCAGTGGCGTGGTCGAAGCGGCCAACGAGATGGCGGCCGCCGAGCAGCTGATGCGCCGTGGTGTGATGCCCACCGAGCTCAAACCGGGCAAGGCCAAGTCCGCCGCCATCGACTGGTCACTGTTGCTGGAAGGTGGCGTCAAGCTGGATGAGCTGGTGATCTTCAGCCGCCAGATGTATGCCCTGACCCGGGCCGGGATCCCGATCCTGCGTGCCATCGCCGGGTTGGAGGAGAGTACCCACAGCAAGCCGCTCAAGCGGGCGCTTCACTCGCTGGGGGAAGATCTTGGCAACGGTCGCCCGCTCTCCAGCTCGATGCAGGCGCACCCCAAGGTATTCAGCAGCCTGTTCGTCGCCATCATCCATGTGGGTGAGAACACAGGTCAGCTGGAAGAGTCCTTTTTGCAGCTCGCCAACTATTTCGAGCTGGAGCTGGAGACTCGCAAGCGGATCAAGACCGCGATGCGCTACCCCAGCTTCGTGATGATCGCCATCGGTATCGCCATGGTGATCCTCAATATCATGGTGATCCCGGTGTTTGCCGGCATGTTCGCCAAATTCGGGGTGGAGTTGCCGCTGGCGACCCGCATTCTGCTCGCCACCTCGCACTTTTTTGTCAACTACTGGTGGCTGCTGCTCGCTATTCTGGCGGGGATGGTGTTCGGTTGGCGCCGCTGGGTCGCCACCACCAAGGGCAAGCTGACCTGGCACCGCTGGCAGCTCAAGTTGCCGATCGTCGGCACCATCATAGAGCGCTCCCTGCTGGCCCGTTTTGCCCGCAGTTTTTCCATGATGCTCAAGGCAGGGGTGCCGCTGAACACCGCGCTGACCCTGGTGGCCGATGCGGTGGATAACGCCTATATGGCGGGGCGGGTACGGGATATGCGCGCCGGTATCGAGCGGGGCGAGAGCCTGCTTCGCACCGCCAGCAGCAGCGGCCTGTTCACCCCGCTGGTGATGCAGATGATCGCCGTGGGTGAGGAGACCGGTCAGGTCGATGACCTGCTGCACGAAGCGGCCGAGTATTACGAGCGCGAGGTGGATTATGACCTCAAGAGTCTCACCGCCCGCATCGAGCCGATCCTGATCGGGATCGTGGCAGTAATGGTGTTGATCCTGGCGCTGGGTATCTTCACGCCTATGTGGGACATGATGAGGGCCGTAAGAGGCAAGTAACCCCGTATCTTCACGCCAGAATGGTGGGACATGATGCGAGCGGGATGTGAGTGGTTCGTAGCAAGTAACTCGGCATCTTCACACCTGAGTGGCTGGGCATGATGAGCGTCGTAAGAGGCAATAGGGCGAGGGAGTCGAGGAGTGGATGAACAGACAGACACAACAGGATGATCGCTGGCTGGCCGGATATCGGCGGATCGCCGTGATAATCCTGCTGATGGTGATCGTCACGACCCTGGTGCGCAGCTATCAGATCAACCGGGAGGAGGCGCAACAGCTTTCGCTCACCCTGCTGGGAGAGCAATTTGCGGAGCGGGCACAGCGTTTGCACGGGATCTGGCTGAATGAACGGCGCCCCGACACCCTGCATAGCGCGGGTCATGGTTGGCAATTTGATGAGCGTGGCTGGCCACTCGGACTGTTGCCCCTGCAATCACCATCAGAAAATTGTCGTCAGTTGTGGCTGGCGTTGGTGGGAGAGACGGAGGGGGGCATGCCACCCTTGCAGTTTCTGGCCCGCCCCGATGGCAGCGGGTGCGAGATGGGGTGGGATGGTTATTGGCTGGTTTATCTGTTTTCCGACGGGCGAGTGATTAAAAAGCCTTGAATGAGGCTAATCATATGACCCAACTACATGATTTTTTTAGGTCTGCATGAAATAATATCGGCCATTACCAAGGGAGCATGAAAATGAAACCAATGGCACCATCAATGCCAAATAACGGGATGACAAGAGTGACCGCCGGCTTCTCCCTGATTGAGCTGGTGATCGTTATCGTGATCCTGGGGATCCTGGCGGTAACAGCATTGCCCCGTTTTCTGGATGTAACCGACGAGGCGAAAAAGGCCAGCGTCGAGGGCGTCTCGGGTGGTTTTGCAACAGGAGTGTCGCTAGTGCGGGCCCAGTGGGAAGCGGAAGGGCGCGCCAAACAGGATAGCCTCAATACCGTGCTCTATGACGGCAGCCGCTTCTATCTGACCACGCCGACCGATGCCCAGATCAGCAACGGCGAGTTGTCTCCCGGCTATCCCATGGATACTGCGGCTAGCGGCAATCCGGATGTGGATCCGGCCAATCTGAGCGCAGAGCGTTGTCTCAAGATTTGGGAGGGGTTGCTGCAAAACCCGCCCAAGGCTACGGCCAACTTCAATGAAGTACGCGGTAGCGGCAATGACCTGAAATACTATGCCACTGTGAGCAGTAATGGACTGGATTCGGTCTGTCGTTACTATCTGGTCAATAGTTTGAGTAAGGGCAGCGATGGCAAGTATCAGGATCCGCAAGGCAGTACTGATGCATTCATGAGTTTCAGTTACCGTCCGGCGTCCGGTCAGGTGACTACCAACATCAATTGACAGAGGAAAGTGAAATGAAAAAACAGGCGGGTTTTACCCTGATCGAACTGGTTATCGTGATCATTATTCTGGGGATTCTGGCGGTCACCGCTGCACCCAAGTTCCTGAATCTGCAGGATGATGCGCGTAAAGCAGCTGCTGATGGGGTCAAAGCATCACTACAGAGTGCGGCTCAGATGATTTACAGTAAGGCGGCTATCCAAGGTATTGAAAACTCTTCTTCGGCAGTCTCTGTTGCTGGCACTACCGTCGATGCCAAGTATGGCTATCCGACAGTAGGTACCATTGCAAACGCCGTTACTTTAGATGGGTGGGATGAAGTATCTGCATCCAAAGGGACCTTCAAGCCCAAGGCGGCTGGCAATAACGCTAATTGCCAAGTTAAATACAATGAGGCCACTTCAGCCGCTGCATTCAGTGTTGATGTGACAGGTTGTAGCAACTGATTGAATTATCAAGCGAGGCTTTGGCCTCGCTTTCTTCTTTCCCCCTATGAGAAAAACCATGCCTGCAACCAAGGGCTTTACCCTGATTGAACTGGTTGTGGTGATCCTGTTACTCGGGATTCTCGCCGCCTTTGTCGTGCCCAAATGGCTGGGCAAAGGCGGCGTTGAAACTCAAACTGTGCGTGATGAACTGCTGACCCGTCTGCGGTTGGTACAGACCGTCAATATGCATGAGCCTGCCAACCGCTGTACCCTGCTGGTGGTCGCCTCTCCCCGTTTTGCCCACCGTACTTATGCGGCGTGTCCCGCCAGCGATGATCTGGGCAGTGGTTGGACCGATAACCTGCGCACCCGTGGTCGGCTGGTGACCGCCTCTGACGGAATCACGCTTTCCCTGAACAGCAACAGAAGCTTCGTACTCCGCTTCGATCAGATGGGCAGACCGCTAGGCAGCTGTGCCAACGGTTGTACCTTGCTGGTGAGTGATGGTCGCGAAACCAGCCGCATCCAGATTGAGTCTGAGGGGTATATCCATGAGATCCCTTAAGCGCGGCTTTACCTTGATTGAGCTGATCGTTGGCATAGTGCTGCTGGCGGTGGCCTTGACCGGCATATTGGGGTTACTCATCAATCAGGCGCCCCGGGCGGTAGACCCGGTGCAGCAGGTGCGTGCCGCCCAGCTGGCCCAGCGCCTCTCCGGCGAGATCCTGCAAAAGTCGTTTGATGAACATTCGGATCATAATGGTGGCCGTTATCGTTGTGGCGAGCAGGTGGCGGGGGTGAACATAGCTCCCTGCTCCGGCAGTTATGGCCCCGATGGTGAGCCGGCTCCCTACGCCTATAACGATGTGGATGACTTCGATACTGCGGGAAACTGGCGGGATGCCAGCTGGTTTACCCAGACGGCGGCGGGGATCAGCGGCGAGGAGTATCGCAACTATCAGGTCAGGATTGCGGTCAGCGCCGTCGATTTTAGCGATGGCACCTTCAAGAGTTGTACCGCGCCCTGTTCTGTGGGCAAGCGGATTGATCTGCAGATCAAGCTGCCGGATGAGAGCGTACTCGACTTCTCCTTCTACCGGGGGAACTACTGATGAATCGTTCCGCTGTCGGGTGTTGCCTGCCTGTCCGAAAGTCCGCTCCTGTAACCACTTCCGGCCTCCGATTATGTCTGGCGGCTAGTCGAACTTACCGTAAACCTGGGGGTAACAGTGGCTTTACCCTGGTCGAGCTGGTGATGGTGATCCTGCTGCTGGGCATCATGGCGACATTTACCAGCCAGTTTATCGGCATCGGCAGCCAGATCTATGGTGATGCCAGCAGTCGTGAGCAGTTGATGAGCGATGCCCGCTTCACCATGGAACGGCTTAATCGCGAACTGCGCGATGCGGTGCCGGGATCGGAGCGGATCGAGACGCTTGATGGTACCTGGGTTGACTCGGGGGCTTGCCTGCGGTTCTGGCCTATCAGCACCTCCAGCCGCTATCTGGCGCTTAACCGTGCCATGTCGGGGAGCACGGCCACCCTTGAGCTGGTGATGGCGACCCCGGCTTCTGCTGCCAGCCCGTCGAGTGCAGATCCGTTAGCCGTCGGCAAAGGTGACTGGATGATCGTTTTCCCGGTACCTGACCCAAGTGCAGGGTCGCTGCTGAGCAATTGTGAATATGGCCGCTGTGTGGCCAGGGTTGCTGATGTGCTGGCGCCCGTCTCCGGCGCACAAACGATCCGCTATACCAATAGCGAGAGTCTGGCTGGCCTCTCTCCCGGTAGCCGTGTCTACTTTGCCAATCAACAGGTACGTTATTGCGTTGATGGGGGCACCCTCACTCGTGCCAGTGCCGCAATCGGTGCTCCTTTACCTGCGCAAGGCGTGCTGATGGCAGAGTCGCTCCGCGCTGGCGGTTTCTATCGGGAAACATCGGCATTCAACGCGGAAGGGGAGTTTGGCATGCGGTTCTTGTTCGAACGCAAGGGGGAGTCGGTCACCTTCAGCCACAAGATCGAGGTGTTCAATGTCCCGTGATGCACTCCCGGCAGGACGGATGCGTGGTAGCGCCCTGATGATCGCCCTGTTTGTGATCGTGGTGATGGCGCTGCTGGCGGCCGCCATGGGCCGTTTTCTGGTCGACAGTAGCGAGAAAAATACCGTGGAGGTACGCAGTGTGCGTGCTCTGCTGGCCGCCCAGAGCGGGCTGGAGATTGCTCTGTATCAGCTGTTTCCGAACCGGCCTGCTGCGCCATCTCCCCAGGATCGTTGTGACTGGATCAGCCCGACCCCCTCGTTCACCGGCGTTACCGGTCTGGTGCAGTGCCAAGTTGCTGTGCGTTGCACTCAGATTCCGGTGACCTATAACGGTGCCGTGACTAATGGCTATCGTCTCGAGAGTGTCGGAACCTGTGGTTCCTCTGAACTGGATAGTGCGAGTCCCGATTTTGCCGTGAGCAGAACTCTGATGCTTGAAGCGTATGACGGAGGCGGACAATGAAATGGGTATGGGCGCTTGCCCTCTTTACTGGCCATGTCTGGGCCTTCGACCCTATCGACACAGGCACGCTCTTTCCGGATGTGGTGCAAGGGCATCATGGCAACAACAATAACGTTTGCCATCAGATTAGCGGCTACCAGCTTAGCCAACTCAACAACGCCAAGATCAACGGTTCCGGCGGTTTGCCTCTCAACTTCTGCTCCATCCAGCCGGATCAGAACAATACGCCGCGCTGCGATGATGGTACTGGCGGCTACATGGTTTGTAGCGTTACTGGCAAAGATATCCGCGGGCTGTCCCTGAGCGGGAATAATGCTTTTCCCGCCATCACCTCCAATTCGACCCAGCTCTGTTCGTTCGGTTCGCAAACGGCTTCCAGTACCTCTTATGGTGCGATGACGGTAGAAAACTGCACTATGACGTTCCCCAGCCGCAGCACCTACCTGATCAAGACGCTGACAGTGCGCAACAACGCGATCCTGGTGCTGGGGGAGGGGGATTACTTCATCGACAAGCTGATTCTGGACAGCGGTACCATCCGTCTCTCAGGCAGTGGCACCACCCGGATTTTCGTCAATCAGGATGTCAAGCTGGTCAATACGGTCAATATCAATGCCAATAATCAGGGCAGTCTCATCTGGGTTAACTATAACGACATGGTGATCGACAACCGCACCACGTTTTATGGTTATCTCTATGCCGATGGGAAGCTCACCATGAACAATAATGCCACCGTCTATGGCAGGGTGACGGCCCGCTATCTGGCCATGGATGCCCAGTCCAGCATCAATGAAGCGGTACTTCCGCCGATGCTGACCTGTTTTGTCGACGGTTTCGAAAGCAGCCAGATCAACCCCGACAGTTGGGTCGTGGCTCAGCGCAACAACAGCACATTGCCATCGGTGCAGAATGGTCGCCTGCGTCTCACCCAGAACGTCACCAACCAGGCCACGTCGGCCACTTTCCAGCGCCTCTTCCCCGGTGCAGGTAACCTGGTGACGGTCGAGTTCGATCAATACGCCTACAAGACTTCCGGCACAAGCGGGGCGGATGGCATGGCGGTGGTGCTCTCGGATGCCACCCTGACGCCACAACCTGGTGCATTTGGTGGCCCCCTGGGATACGGTTTCAAGACCGGGATCAGTGGTTTTGCGGGCGGCTGGCTTGGTGTCGGGATCGACGAATACGGCAACTACGCCAATGAGGGGGGGTCTTATAATATCGGCTCCCGACCGCAGGCCGTCTCTATTCGCGGATCCGGCTCCGGTACCTCCGGTTACCGCTACCTGGCCGGAACCGCCAGCAATCTCAACCCGACCGTCGACAGCGGTACCAACAGCAATCGCCCCCACCGCTATCGCATTACGGTCGACTCTCGCACGGCGGGCAACTCGGTGGCCACCGTCGAACGGGATAGCGGTGACGGGTTTCGTACGCTCGTTGGTCCAATCAACATGACGAGCCAGACCGGCCAAGCGACAGTACCGGGCAACTTCCTGCTGTCATTGACTGGGTCCACCGGGTCGGTGACCAACTTCCACGAGATCGATAACGTGCGGATCTGTGCGCTGCGTTCCAGTCCAGTGGGCACCCAGATCGATCATTTCGAATTCGATCACAGCGGCAATGCGCTGACCTGCAACCCTGAAACCCTGACCATTCGGGCCTGTGCCAATGCCGACTGCAGCCTGTTGGTGACCGAACCCGTGACTGCCACCCTGCAACCCGCAACGAGTAGCAGCGGTGGTTGGGTGGGAGGCAATCAAGTGAGCTTCAGCGGAGGAACCACCACGCTGGCGCTGCGACAGAATACCGCCGGTACGGTGACCGTCGGGGTCAGCGGCTCGACGCCCTCGACCAAACCGTTGAGTACCACCCTGTGCCGGGTTGGCGGTGGCGCCAAGAGTGCGGCTGCCTGTACGCTCACCTTTGCCGACAGCGGATTTATCTTCGACGTGCCCGACACCTACTCGAACCAGCCGCAGACGGTGACCATCAAGGCGGTCAAAAAGAGCGATGTGACCAAGCAGTGTGTGCCGGGGTTTGCCAGCCAGACCAAGAGCGTCAAGTTCTGGAGCAGCTATATCACCCCCACCAGTAACCCCTATAACAGCCAGATGAGCGTCAACAGCAGTACGATTGGTGCCAGTCAGGGGGCTGCAACGCCGCTCTCCCTCGTATTCGATGCGCAGGGGCAGTCGACCATAACGGTTAAGTACCCGGATGCGGGCAAGGTGCAACTGGATGCTCGTTATGATGGTACTGGCAGTGAAGCCGGTCTGGTGATGCTAGGCGCGGATCAGTTTGTGGCTCGCCCGGTCGGTCTGTGCATCACGCCCCCGCAAGGGGTCTGCGCGGCAGGTGACAGCAGCTGTCCGGTATTCAAAAAAGCGGGGGAAACGTTCCAGGTAGATATCAAGGCGATGGCCTGGGAATCCGCCAATGATGGGGATATCTGCGTAGGGAATCAGACTACGCCCAACTTTGCCCTGCCCAATATTGCTCTGGGCAGTACGCTGGTGGCACCCAATCCGGGCACTAATGCAACGCTGGGTACTACCACCTATAACCATGTTGCTGCGGCCAACAGTATCAATAGCGTTAGCCAGACTGTGAGCGAGGTGGGAGTATTCCGGATGACGGCGACGCCGCCAGTCAATGGCTACTTCAATTACACCATCCCATCAACCCAGAGCCAGCCGGTGGGGCGTTTTATTCCTGCCGACTTCAATCTGGTGAGCGGCGACATAGTGCCAGCCTGCAATGCGTTCTCCTATATGGGGCAGCCCTTTGGCGTCATGCTGGATGTGCTGGCTCGTAATACGATGGGCGTACAGACCCGAAACTATACGGGGCCCTTTGCCAAGGGCGAAGCCTATCTCTCGGTTGCCAATGATAAGGATGGTAAATCCCTGTCGAGCCGCTTGCGCAGTCTGCAGCCGCTGCCATGGCTCGATGGCCGTGCGGCCTTGACTACCGGTAGCAGCGAGTTTGTGCGCCTCTCTGGCACGCAACCGGATGGTCCCTACAACTCTTTGTTGTTTGGTCTGTATATGAGGGATAACGATGGCGACAGAACGCTGATTGCCAGCCCGAATTTCAATGATGCCGTGGTAGGTAACTGCAGTGGCAGCGGCTGTAATGCCCGTCAGATAGACAGTGTGCCTATGAAAGCCTATTTTGGCCGCCTGCAGGCGGGCACGGCGGCGGGTCTGGCCTCGGCACCGCTGGCCATTCCACTGCAGATGCAATATTACGAAGGGGGCAACTGGCTGCAAAACAAGGAAGATCAATGTACCCAGTTCTCTTTGGCCAATCAGGGGTTCACTTTCCTCAATCCGAGTCACACCTTTGATGCGGCGACTCGCGAGCTGAATCTGGGGGCAGGTCGCAAGATCAAGCTGGGATTGGGCAGTTCGGCACCGGGTGGGGATGCTGCACTGGCGAAAGACGGGGAGATCCTGTTCCACTTTGCCAAGCCGGACATCTCGGTGCGCATCCCCTACAAGGTCGAATTGGCAAAACAGCCATCATCGCCACTCTGGTTGTCTGACCCAACGAGTGCCAATGACGGCAACCTGCAAGGTGAGGCCATTTTCGGCTCCAGCCGGGGTAATGACAGAATTATTTATCGGCGCGAAGTATTGCAGTAATTGATGTGTAAGGGGGGTTGGCTCAACAGCATCCCCCTAAATCCTTGTTTATTAGTGTTTGCAAGCGTGTGCGAGTGAGTGATGACTCGCATTTTTGTCGCGCCTGATTGATTGGCGACAGTTTGAGCGCTTGCCCATTGGGGTGGGCATTGGTAAAGTTAGCCGGTTTTCTGCACCTCCAAATTCTTAGGATTTCCCGTAGCCATGTTCAAAAAGCTCAGAGGCGTCTTTTCCAACGATCTGTCGATCGATTTGGGAACTGCCAACACCCTGATCTATGTAAAAGATCAAGGGATCGTCCTTAACGAACCCTCAGTTGTCGCCATTCGCCAAGAGCGCGGGAACGCCAAATCGGTCGCTGCTGTCGGTCATGCCGCCAAGCAGATGCTGGGCCGTACCCCGGGCAACATTTCCGCAATCCGCCCGATGAAAGATGGCGTGATCGCCGATTTCTACGTGACCGAGAAGATGCTGCAGCACTTCATCAAGCAGGTTCACGACAACAACTATTTCCGCCCCAGCCCGCGTGTGCTGGTGTGTGTACCGTGCGGTTCAACCCAGGTTGAGCGTCGCGCCATCAAGGAGTCCGCACTGGGCGCCGGTGCCCGCGAGGTCTACCTGATCGATGAGCCTATGGCTGCTGCCATCGGTGCCGGCCTGCCGGTATCCGAAGCGACCGGTTCCATGGTGGTTGATATCGGTGGTGGTACCACTGAAGTGGCCATCATCTCCCTGAACGGTGTGGTCTACTCCCAGTCAGTCCGTATCGGTGGCGACAAGTTTGACGAAGCGATCATCAGCTACGTCCGTCGCAACTACGGCAGCCTGATCGGTGAAGCGACTGCCGAGCGTATCAAGCACGAGATCGGCTCCGCCTATCCGGGCGAAGAGGTGCGCGAGATCGAAGTCCGTGGTCGCAACCTGGCTGAAGGTGTACCGCGCAGTTTCACCCTCAACTCCAACGAAATCCTGGAAGCGCTGCAAGAGCCGCTGTCCGGTATCGTGGCCGCCGTCATGGTGGCGCTGGAGCAGTCTCCGCCGGAACTGGCTTCCGACATCTCCGAGCGCGGCATGGTGCTGACCGGTGGTGGCGCTCTGCTGAAAGATATCGACCGTCTGCTGATGGAAGAGACCGGCATTCCTGTCGTCGTGGCCGAAGATCCCCTCACCTGTGTGGCCCGTGGCGGCGGCAAGGCGCTGGAGCTGATCGATATGCACGGTGGCGATCTGTTCCACTACGAATAAGACCCAAAGCCGGCCAGCGTGCCGGCTCTTTTTTGACGACCCATGAAACCCATTTTTGGTAGAGGCCCTTCGCTTCAGTTACGGTTGTTTCTCGCCGTCATCATCTCCATCGCTGCCATCGTCGCGGATTCCCGCTTCGGTGTGTTTACCCATGTCCGCGTCTACCTCAGTTCGTTAGTCAGTCCCCTGCAATACATGGCCAATGCGCCCGGTACCCTGCTCGACACCATGTCGACCCAGGTGCAGACCCGTGCCGATCTCATCGAGCAGACCAAGCAGCAGGAGCAACAGCTGTTTACCCTGCGCTCTCGCCTGCTCAAGATGGATCATCTGGAGCACGAGAACCAGCGTCTGCGCGAGCTGCTGGGTTCACCGGTGCACAAAGAGTCCCGCAAGATGGTGGCTGAGCTGCTGTCGGTGGATTCCGACCCCTTCAGCCATCAGGTGCTGATCAACAAGGGGGCGCTGGATGGCGTCTATAACGGTCAGGCGGTGATCAACGATCAGGGGGTGATTGGTCAGGTGCTCCACGTGGGCTCCACCACCAGTCGCGTGCTGCTGATCACCGACTCCAGCCACGGTATTCCGGTGCGGGTGCTGCGCAACGACTTGCGCGCCATCGCCTCCGGCAGTGGCGAGCTCGACAAGCTGGAGCTGCGCAACCTGCCGCGCAACACCGATATTCAGGTGGGGGATCTGCTCGTCACCTCGGGTCTGGGTGGCCGTTTCCCGGAAGGTTATCCGGTGGCGACCGTGACCCGATCCGAATATGTGGAGGGCAAGCCCTTCGCCCAGGTCGAGGCCAAGCCGCTGGTAGAGCTGGATCGGCTGCGTTATCTGCTGCTGCTGTGGACCGACAAGAAACCCGAAGTACATGATGATGAGAATGGCGAACGGGTGGCAACGGCTGCCTCCGCCGCTGGAGCCACTCGCTGATGCTGCAACCCGCCAGCGGCAGGATCTGGATCTGGATTTCGATCCTGCTGGCCTTGAGCCTGTCGATCCTGCCGCTTCCTTTCGAATTTGATCCATTCCGTCCGGACTGGCTGGCCATGGTGCTCATTTACTGGGCACTGGCCTTGCCGCACCGGGCCAATGTCGGCACCGCCTGGGTGGCCGGCCTGCTGCTGGATGTGCTGCTTGGCAGCACCCTCGGTGTGCGGGCGATGGCGATGGCCATCACTACCTATCTGGCCGCCTTCCAGTTCCAGAAGATCCGCAACTTTTCCCTCTGGCAACAGGCCCTGATCATCGGTGGGCTGTCGCTGGTGGGCAAGCTGACGGTGTTCTGGGCCGAGCACCTGTTCAGCCGGGCCAGCCTCAACTTCGCCTACTTTTGGTCGATGTTGACGACGATGCTAATATGGCCCTGGGTATTTCTGGTGCTGCGCAAGGTGCGGCGCCGCTTCAATATCAGGTAAATATGAGCAAAAACAACGAACTGCAACTCTATCTCGCCTCGGGTTCTCCCCGTCGTCGCGAACTGCTGACCCAGCTTGGCTACCGTTTTGATGTGCTGAAACTGGATGTACCGGAGCAACGGGAAGAGGGGGAGAAGCCGCAAGATTATGTCTGTCGTCTCGCTCGCGACAAGGCGATGGCGGGTGTGGCGTGTGCGCCGACAGCGTTGCCGGTGCTGGGTGCCGACACCATAGTGGTGCTGGGGGATAGGGTGCTGGAGAAACCGTCCGATCTGCTCGATGCCAAGGATATGCTGGAGGCGCTCTCCGGCAAGGTGCATCAGGTGATGACCGCGGTGGCGCTGGCCAGCCCCGAGCGTTGTGACGTGCGACTGGTCACCACCAACGTGGCGTTTCGCAAGCTGGACGAGGCCGAGATCGAGGCTTACTGGCAAACCGGCGAGCCCTGTGACAAGGCCGGGGCCTACGGCATTCAGGGTATTGCCGGCAAGTTTGTCAGCCGTATCGAAGGGAGCTACAGCGCCGTGGTCGGCCTGCCGCTGCTGGAGACGGATCTATTGATCAAGCAGCATCTGGAACAACACAAGTAATTTTCCGTCAGCTGTGCTCTGCTGCGTTCTTCCTTGCGCGCGTTGTACCGGATTGGCTGTATAAGAATTCAAAACTGGAACAGGCAAGGTTAGTTATGTCGGTAGAACTGCTGGTTAACGTTACCCCCTCCGAAACCCGGGTCGCTCTGGTCGAAAACGGTCTGCTGCAGGAAGTGCATGTAGAGCGTCAGGCCAAACGCGGCATTGTCGGCAACATCTACAAAGGCAAGATAAGCCGGGTGCTCCCTGGCATGCAGGCAGCCTTCGTCGATATCGGCATGGACAAGGCGGCCTTTTTGCACGCCTCCGATATTGTGCCCCATACCGAGTGTGTGGCGGTGAAGGAGAAGGAGCAGTTCCAGGTCGGCAATATCGCCGAGCTGGTGCGTCAGGGGCAGGACATCATGGTGCAGGTGGTGAAAGACCCGCTGGGTACCAAGGGTGCCCGTCTCACTACCGATATCACCTTGCCTTCCCGCTATCTGGTTTTTATGCCGGGCAGCGCTCACGTCGGCGTCTCCCAGCGAATCGAGTCCGAAGCGGAGCGGGAACGCCTCAAGCGCACCGTGGCCGGTTATGTGGATGAGCTGGGTGGCTACATCATCCGTACCGCCGCCGAAGGGGTGGGGGAGCAGGAGCTGGAGCAGGATGCCGCCTTCCTGAAGCGGCTGTGGCGCAAGATCCTCGAGCGCAAGCAGAAGTATCCCCCCTGCAAGATCCTCTACGAGGATCCCAGTCTGGCCTTTCGGGTGGTGCGCGATTTCGTCGGTGCAGAACTCGACAAGATCCGCGTCGACTCGCGCCAGAGCTTCGATCAGCTCAAGCGCTTCACCGAAGAGTACGTGCCTGAGCTGGCCAGCAAGCTGGAGTACTATCCCGGCGAGTCGCCCATCTTCGATCTCTACGACGTGGAGAACGAGATCCAGCGGGCGCTGGAGCGCAAGGTGGAGCTGAAATCCGGCGGCTACCTCATCATCGACCAGACCGAAGCCATGACCACGGTGGATATCAACACCGGCGCCTTTGTCGGCCACCGCAATCTGGAAGAGACCATCTTCAATACCAACGTCGAGGCGACGGCGGCCATCGCTCGTCATCTGCGCCTGCGCAACCTTGGCGGCATCATCATCATCGACTTCATCGACATGCAGTCGGAAGATCACCGCCGCCGGGTGCTGCACAGTCTGGAGCAGGCGCTGTCGAAGGACAGAGCCAAGACCAACGTCAACGGCTTCTCCCAGCTGGGCCTGGTGGAGATGACCCGCAAGCGCACCCGCGAGAGTCTGGAGCATGTGCTCTGCTCCGAGTGTCCCGAGTGCAAAGGGCGCGGCCGGGTCAAGACGGTGGAGTCGGTCTGCTTCGAGATCCTGCGGGAGATCATTCGGGTCAATCGTGCCTACGATGCGGATCAGTTCACCGTCTATGCGGCCCCGGCCGTGGCCGACTACCTCCATGGCGAGGAGTCCCACAGTCTGGCGGAGCTGGAAGTGTTCATCGGCAAGCAGGTGCGGGTAGTGAGCGAACCCCTCTGTGGTCAGGAGCAGTTCGACGTGGTGATGATGTAATTGGTCTATCGCTGGCTGAGTCGGGGCTGGTTGGCCCTGGGGGTCCTGTTCGTACTGATGGCCATGCTGGTCACCTTGGTACGGGTTGGGGGCCCTTTGCTGAATCAGTATCGAGAGAGCCTGATCCACACTCTGCTCGGCGATTCGCAAATCAAGGTCAGCGTCGATCAGATTGGGCTGAGCTGGACACAATCCGGCCCGGCCCTCGAACTGCAACAGCTCGCCGTTGCCCCCGACTCCAAACGCTACACCGTCAAGCTCGGCAAGGCCTGGGTGCATCTCGACTTCTGGCGCACCATTAACGAGCTCAAGCCGGTGTTTGGCGAGCTGATCCTGAACGATGGCGATATCACCATCGACTTGCGCCAGCCGGCTGACGACAGCCCCGCTGGCGATCCCCAGCAGGGGGCCCTGCTGCGCTTTCTGCTGACCCAGCTCTCTACCTTCGACATCCACAACACCCGGCTCAATGTCACCACCGCACTGGGTGACATGCGGGCACTCGATATCGCCCAGCTGCGCTGGCAGAACCGTGGCAAGCGCCATCAGGGGGTCGGCAAGGCCTATCTCATCAACGGGGTGGGCGAGAGCACCCTCGATCTGATACTCGATGTAGATACGCCGCAAGATCGACTCGATCGCCTCAAGGGGCAACTCTATCTGGGGGCCCGCCAGCTCGATATCACCCCGACCCTGGCCAGGATCCATGCTGGTGAACCCAGGGTTACCGGTCAGCTCGACTTCCAGCTCTGGAGCGAGTTTGACAGCGGCAAGCTGGGCAATACCCTGCTGGCGTTTGGCAACAACTACCTGATCTGGAAGGATCCCAAGAAAGGGGAGATGCACCGCTTTGGCCTCGATGGCGGCAAGATCCAGCTGCGTCGGGATGGCACCGACTGGCAACTGGCGAGCCACAACGTCACCTTCAAGCTGGACGGCAAACCCTGCTTGCAGAGCCGGTTGCAGCTGGAGCGGATCGGGGATCGGGTGCAGGGCTATGTGCCGCAGATCGATCTCGAGCAGTTTGCTCAGCTGAGCCAGCTGGTCTCCGCGATTTATCCTGCCCAGAGCGAGCTGCTCAAGCAGACCAAACCCAAGGGCAAGCTGACTGATTTGACCCTGCAGGCCGATGCCGGGTGGCAGGATATCTCCCTCAGTGGCGAGATCGCCAATGTGAGCCTCAATGCTTGGCACGACGTGCCCGGGATGAGGGATCTCAATGGAGAATTCTGGCTCACCCCCAAGGGGGGCAGCGCCAGATTGGCGCTGGCGAACGACAAGGTGGATCCCGCCCGTCACTTCAAGATGCCGATCCCGGTCGACAATTTCTCGGCCCGCCTCGACTGGTGGCGTGAGGAACAGGGCTGGGTGCTCTACGGGCAGGATATCGCGCTGGATAACCCGGATCTGACCCTGGCCAGCCGTTTCCGCCTCGATCTGTTCGAGCACCCCTTCCTGGCCTTGACTGGTCGCATCGATGTGAAGAATGCGGGCCATGCGGATCGCTACTTCCCGCTGCAGGCGATGGACAAGGGGCTGGTGGATTACCTGAGTGGCGCCATCAAGGGAGGCAAGGCCAAGGGGGCCGACCTGCTCTGGTATGGGGAGTTTCGGGATTTCCCCTACGACAATGGCAAGGGCATCTTCCAGGTGGCGGTGCCCCTCGAGCAGGCCACCTACGAGTTCTTCCCCGGTTGGCAACCGCTTACCGATCTGCAGATCGATCTGTTGTTCCAGAATGCCGGTCTCGATATGCGCAGCCGATCCACCAAACTCGGCAAGGCGAGCTCCGACTCGGTGCATGCCTGGATCCCGGATCTCTCCCCCGGCGCCCACCTCTATGTGGATGCCAAGGTGCAGGGGGAGGGCAAGGCCATCAGCGACTACCTGCAGGACTCCCCGCTGGGCAGTTCGGTAGGTCAGGCGCTGCGGGAGATCGAGATCCGCGGCCCGATGGCAGGATCGGTCAAGCTCGATATTCCTCTCGATGGCGAGAGCGAGGTGAAGGCGAGTGGCGATGCCACCTTCAGCAACAACAAGGTGCGGGTCGCCAGTCTGGATCTGCCGCTGGAGAAGGTCGAGGGGCGCCTCGAATATGACAACGAACAGACCCGTTTCAGTAACCTCAAGGCGAGTTTGTGGAACCAGCCGCTGACCCTCGACTATCAGGGGCGCCAGCATCCGGATCACTATCAGGTCGACCTCGATTTCAAGGGGCAGTGGGATAGCCGCCGCCAACCCGCCGCCATCTCCTCGTACGGTATCCTCAACGGCCGCAGCAACTGGGGCGGCAAGCTCGGGTTGACCTTGCCCGAGAGCAAGCCATTCAGCTTCCAGCTGGCGCTCGACTCCAACCTGCAGGGGATGGGGCTGGATCTGCCGCTGCCTCTGGCCAAGAGCAGCGCCAGCCGGCTGCCGCTCAAGGTGATCGCCCGTGGCCGGGATGGCAGCGCCGACATTCGCGCCGTGCTTGGGGCTGATGTGGATATGCAGACCCGACTGGTTTACGGCGAAGGGGTGCCTTATCTCAGCCGGGTGCGGGTCGATGTGGGACAGCCGGGTGCCCGGGTGCTGCGCGATGCCCCCATGCTGCTTGCCATCAACCAGCAGGAGGCTGACGTTGGCAGCTGGCTGGCACGACTCAAGCAGTGGCTGCCAGCGCAGAACCAGACCGGCAATGCGGTGGTTGGACCGGCCTTCTTGCCGCAGGAGTGGTGGGTGGATGGGCAGCTGGCTCGCGCCTATATCGGCAGTGCCACCCTCAAGGCGGTACGTTTCACCGTGGGGCCGACCAATCAGGCGACCGAGGTGATGATCGACAGCCCCGACGTGATGGGGGTGATCCGCCAGCCCGCAGTAGCCAATCGCCCGGTAGACGCCAAGTTTGCCCGCATCTTCTGGTCCGGCAAGAGTTCGGATCTCAGTCCGGATCCCGATGCCAGGCAGGATAACGCCATCATGGCCTCCATCCCCTGGCTGACATTCAGCTGCGTCGATTGCCGCTTTGGCGCATTGCCGCTCGGCGAAGTGAAAGGGGAGCTGGTGCCCGGCGCCAACAAGGTGACCCTCAAGGGACTGGATATGCGGCTGGCAGGTAGTCAGCTCACCGGCAGCGTCGACTGGCTGGCCGATGGCAACCGGATGGAGACCCGCGCCCGTGGCAAGCTGACTAGCAACAACAGCGAGCTGCTGCTCAAGCGGCTCGGCTACACCTCCCCCATCGGCGATGCCCCCGGCTCCCTCGCTTTTGATCTGAACTGGCAGGATGTGCCCTATCGCCCGAGCCTGCCGACTCTGGGGGGCAGTGCCAACTATCAGCTGGAGGGCGGCACCCTGCGCGAGGTCAACGACAAGGGGGCACGGCTGCTCTCCCTGCTCAGTCTCGACTCCCTGCTGCGCAAGCTGCGCCTCGATTTTCGCGATGTGTTCGACAAGGGTTTCTACTTCGAATCCATGTCTGCTTCTGCCACCATCAAGCAGGGGCAGGTCAGCAACAATGATTTCTATATGAAGGGGGCGGCAGGCAATCTGCGCGGCGAGGGGATCGCCGATTTGGTGCGCTGGCGGCTCGACTACGAGCTGAGCTTTTCCCCGAATCTGGGTGGCACCCTGCCGGTGGTGGCGGCCTTTTCCATCACGCCGATCACGGGTCTCTATGTGCTGGCCCTCTCCAAACTGCTGGAGCCGGTGGTGGATGTGGTGACCCGCATCGACTTTCGTATCTCGGGCCCGCTCGACGCACCCAAGCTGATTGAGGCGGGACGAGATCGCGCGCGCATCAAGCTCAACCAGCAGCAGAAAGAGGCGGTTGACGCCGTTGCCCCCGGCCTGCCGACCCAAGAGGTGACCCCTTTCCTGCTGAGCCCTAAACACGCGGGGCCCGCTCAGCGCTGAACGAGCGGCCCGGCACCATCACAAGGAGTGAGCCATGATCCGACATATCCTGCTGATCGCCTTCAAGCCGGGCACCCAGCCTGCCCAGATAGATGCGGTGCGTACCGCCTTTCTCGCCATTCCCCATCAGGTCAGCGGCGTGACCGCCGTGGAGTGGGGGGAGAATGACAGCCCGGAGGGGAGGGATGATGGCTTTACCCACAGCGTGCTGATGACCTTCGCCGACGAAGCAGCCCGCCAGCGCTATCTGCCCCATCCGGATCACGATGCCCTCAAGGCCATCTTCCGCCCGGTGCTGGCGCGCATCATAGTGCTGGATTACACCCTGCAGGCGGGGGATGCTGTCACCGTCTGATGGCCCAAGCGACAAGGAGAACGTCATGTGGTTAGCCGCAATACAGCTGGTATCTGGCCGTCACTGGCAGGATAACCGGGAGCAGATCGCCGCCGAGCTGGCAGCCTTGCCAAAAGAGCGGCCGCTGCTGGTGCTGCTGCCGGAGAACTTTGCCCTGTTTGGCGAACGACAGGGCTATCTGGATGGTGCCGAGGCAATCGTCTCCGATCCCAGCGCCACTCTGAGCGGAGCAACGCCCATTCAACAACAACTGGCCGAATGGGCCCGCGATTATGGCATCTGGCTGGTGGCTGGGGCTATGCCGACCACCATCGCAGGTTCTGACCATATCCACACCAGCTCGCTGGTGTTTGACCCAAGTGGTGAGCTTAGGGGCCACTACCACAAGATCCACCTGTTCGACGTGGATGTGGCGGACAATCACGGTCGCTATCGGGAGTCGGAAACTTTCAGTGCTGGTCAGGACTGCGTGCTGGTGGACTCCCCCTTTGGTCCCCTCGGCCTCTCGATCTGTTATGATTTGCGCTTTCCCGAGCTCTATCGTCAGTTGGCCCGTGCCGGTGCCCGCGTACTGCTGGTGCCTGCCGCCTTTACCGCCGTGACCGGCGAGGCGCACTGGGAGCCGCTGCTGCGGGCCCGCGCCATCGAAAACCAGTGCTACGTAGTCGCTGCCAATCAGGGCGGCAGCCACGAGACGGGGCGCCAGACCTGGGGCCACAGCATGGTGATCGATCCTTGGGGCCGGGTGCTGGCGAGCAAAGAGTGCGGGCGCGGCACAGTGCTGGCGAAGATGGAGCCCGGGCTTATCGACGAATTGAAACGCACCATGCCAGTGCTGCAACACGCCCGTTTGCTCTGATGGTGTGGTGAAAAATTGAAACGCAGCCGTTTGCCCGTGCTGGAGCATGCCCGTTTGTTGTGATGGTGTGGCTTGTTGCCAACCCGTCGGCAAGACGATTTAAAACAGCTCGTTACGAGAGTGGAGAAGAAGATTGAGTCTATTGAGCCAGGTTAGTGCCTCCCTGTTGGCCCCGAACGATCTCGACGAAGGGCGCCTGCAGCAGCTGCTCGGCAGCCTGATGAGCCATCAGGTTGAGTTCGGCGATCTCTATTTCCAGCGCAGCTGGCACGAGTCCTGGATGCTGGAAGATGGCATCGTCAAGGATGGCAGCTACAACATCGATCAGGGGGTCGGGGTGCGCGCCGTCAGCGGTGAGAAGACCGGCTTCGCCTACTCGGACGAGCTGAGCCTGCTGGCGCTGCAGCAGTCGGTCACTGCCGCCCGTGGCATCGCGGCTGCCGGTGCGCACGGTAAGGTGAAAGCGTGGGCTCGCACCGAAGCGAACCTGCTCTATCCGGCCATGGATCCGCTGCAAACCCTCGACAAGCACCAGAAGATTGCCCTGCTGGAGCAGATGGACAAGTTCGCCAGAAGTCTGGACCCCGCCATCAATCAGGTGATGGCCTCCATCAGCGGCGTCTACGAAGAGGTGCTGGTGGCAGCCACCGACGGCACCCTGGCCGCCGATGTGCGTCCGCTGGTGCGTCTGTCGGTGACCGTGATCGCCGAGAAGGGCGATCGCCGCGAGCGTGGCAGTGCCGGTGGCGGTGGCCGCTTTGGTTACGACTGGTTCCTCGAACTGGATGGACTGGAGAGCCGCGCTTTTGGCTATGTGCGTGAAGCTGTGCGTCAGGCGCTGGTCAATCTGGAAGCCATCGACGCGCCAGCCGGTACCATGCCGGTGGTACTGGGCTCCGGCTGGCCTGGCGTGCTGCTGCACGAGGCGGTGGGCCACGGTCTGGAGGGGGATTTCAACCGCAAGGGATCTTCCGCATTTGCCGGTCGCATCGGCGAGCAGGTGGCCTCCAAGCACTGCACCATCGTCGATGATGGCACCCTGCCGGGTCGCCGTGGTTCCGTCTCCATTGATGACGAGGGGACGCCGGGTGGCTACAACGTGCTGATCGAGAATGGCATTCTCAAGGGTTACCTGCAGGACAAGCAGAATGCCCGTCTGATGGGGGTGCCGCTCACCGGCAACGGTCGCCGCGAATCCTACGCCGCCATGCCGATGCCGCGCATGACCAACACCTACATGCTGGCGGGTCAGTACGATCCGGCCGAGATCATCGCCTCGGTAAAGAAGGGTATTTATGCCCCCAACTTCGGTGGCGGTCAGGTGGACATCACCTCCGGCAAGTTTGTCTTCTCCGCCTCCGAGGCTTACCTCATCGAGGATGGCAAGATCACTGCCCCCATCAAGGGGGCGACCCTGATCGGCAACGGCCCCGAGGCGATGAGCCAGGTCTCCATGGTGGGTAGCGATCTTGCACTGGATCGCGGAGTCGGTATCTGCGGAAAAGAGGGGCAGAGCGTGCCGGTCGGTGTCGGCCAGCCCACCCTTAAACTGGATCAGCTCACCGTGGGTGGCACCCAGTAAGCCTCGACGCAGAACAAGAACAGAGAGAAACCATGCTTACCCTGTCGAAAATATCCAATATCAGGAGCCAGCTCTCCCCCAGCGAGCTCAAGATTGCCGATTACATCCTCTCCTGTCCGGAACAGGTGACCCACTTCTCCTCTCAGGAGCTGGCCCAGCAGGCGGAGGTGAGCCAGTCGAGCATAGTGAAGTTCACCCAGAAGATCGGGTTCAAGGGCTTCACCGCCTTCAAGCTGGCGGTCAGCGAGGATCTGGGGCGCAAGCATGCCATCAAGACCGACACTGTCGGTGATCTCTACAATGGCATCGGGCGAGACGATGATCTGGAGACCATGGCCAAGAAGCTGGCGCAGGAGAAGATAAATTCTATTATCGAGACCACTCAGGCTCTCGACAGTGCTCTGCTGAAGCAGGTACTCGACACCATAGATGGCGCCGGGCGAGTACAGCTGGTGGGGATTGGCGGTTCGGCACTGACCGCCAAGGATCTCTGGTACAAGTTGCTCAAGATCGGCGTAACTACCCTGTTTGCCCAGGATAGCCATGTGCAGATCTCCATCGCCCAGACCCTGGGGCCGGGTGATGTGCAGCTGGTCATCTCCTATTCTGGCGCCAGCCGTGATGTGCTGGCGGCGGCCGAGCTGGCCAAGCGCAATGGTGCCACCCTGATTGCCGTGACTTCGTTCCGGCAAACCCAGTTGCGCCAGATGGCCGACATGGTGCTGGATACGGTGGCGGAGGAGAACGAACTGCGTATCTCTTCCATCTCCTCCCGTACCGCCCAGAACACCATTACCGACATCCTGTTCCTTGGCCTGGTGCAGCGCAGAGACGAGCGAGCCTGGGCCCTGATCGATGGTACCCGGGATGCCATCGACCGACTCAACAAGGAGTGAGGCCGGCTCTCCCGCTGCATCATCCGTACAACAAAAAACCACCTGAACAGGTGGTTTTTTGTTGTCTGCTAGAGGTCAAGGGCCCAGCGGATAAAGGCTTTACGCCGCTTGGCATCGGCCGCCAGATAGAGTTCCCGCAGGGTGGCATCCGCCTGCTCCGGCGTAAGTGCCGAAGCTGTATGAGCAGTAGTTGCGGCCTGTGTTGCGAAAATGGGGGCCGGGCTTACTGTTGGCGTATGGCTTTCCAGCAGGGCCTGGTAATCGGTGCCCAGACTATCCTGGCTGTGTGGCAGGGCTTGTAGTGCCAGCGGCTGTGAGGTGCCCTTGTCGTCACTCAGCAGCAGGGCCGGGCTGGCGGCAAACTGGCGGATAGCCGAGGAGCTGGTCAGCACCGGGGTGGTCAGTTGCAGCGTCCCTTGTGATGGTGCTGTAAGGGTAACCAGCAGAGGAGCCGAGGTCACGCGTCCCTGGCTCTCGTTGGTGGAGCGAGGGTCACTTGGGCTGTCAAAGCGCACCAGCAGTCGGGACTCTCCCGCCGGGAGCTCAATGGTCCGGGTGAAGACCGAGGGTTTGCCCTGTGGCGAAGCGAGCAGGGTGAGGGTATCGGCCAGCTCCAGTCGGGCGGCCGTGGCCGGTACGCTGAGCAGCAGGGCAAACAGGGGGGATAATAGTAGGGGAGAGAGCAGGGAGGATCGTGCCATCATAAGACTCCATGAAGGAGCCGGCCCGCAGGCCGGCAACCAGATCAGAATTCGTAGCGCAGGCCGAGGTGGTAGAAGCTCTCGCTGTTGCTGCTGCCACCAAAACTGGTGATGGTGCTACCAGCCAGACCATCTTCACCATTGCGGATCACATAGGCGCTGTAGAGGGAAGATCGCGGGGTGAGCTTGTATTGCAGTTCCAGCGTAGTATCGCGCAGTGCCATCTGGTCGCCCCCCTCGTTGACGAGGTGACGATAGCCTGCGCGGGCCGCCCACTTCTGGTTGATGTCATACACCGCGGTCAGTTCCCACACCTTGTCTTCACTGTCGGCACGGCCATCGCGATAGGTCACCTGATCCTTGCTATAGAGGGCGCCCAACATCAGAGGGCCGAGATAGTAGCGGGTACCGATCCCGGCGAAGCGATACTCATCGGCATTGGGATCGACCTTGCTGCCACTGCTCTGGGCGGCTTTGGTCTGCTGATACGCCACGACTGGAGCCAGTTTGCCTGCATTGCCCAGATCGAAGGTGTAGCGCAGGGCGCCGTTGTAGCCGTAATCAAGATCCGAGGTACCGTTACCAAGGATGTAGGCGAGCGAGAGATCCAGATTGCCGAGGGTGTTCTGGTACTGCAGGGTGCCATCCTGACGGAACACCTGCACGGCGGTGGAGTCCACCTTGCTGGCCTGACGAGCCATGGAGACATCAGAGGCGGCAAACACATCGCCAATATCGGTGAACATGATGAGGCCGGAAGAGACGCGCCCGCCGGTCACCTTGCCCCACTGACCACCATCGATCCCTGCCCAGACGTAACGGGCAGTGAGGTCGCTGCTGTTCTTCTGCACGTTGTTGGCGTATTCGGCTGCATTGACCTGATATTGCGCCATGCCGATCACTGCGACATCGTCATTGACGGTCTGACGGGCGGTAAAGCCGATACGGCCATCGAAGTCACCCTGATCATTGCCGCTCTTCTTGTCGGAAATATTGAAGCCAAGACGGCCGTAGAGGTCGACGTTGGAGCCATCGTCAGCCTGATAGATGACGGCCGCATGAGCGGAACCTGTGCCGAGCAGTGCGGGAAGAACCAGAGCAAGCATGGATTTTTTCATTTTTTATCGTTCCTGTACGGGCTCTGTGCCAGAGCCGGGATGAGTTTGGCCATGACCCCGATTGCTCGGGGCCAGACCTTGGCTAGAAATCCGGAGGAGGGATTAACTCAGATCGACGTTCTTGCAGCCGAACATCAGGGTGAAGAGATAGCCGCCGAGGTAGGCGACGGCGAGGCCGACCGCATAGACCATCATGCCGGGGAAGATCCCCTGGGCGGAGGTCATCAGCGGCAGGGCGACGATACCGGATGGTCCAAAGACGGTGTTGAGGCCGACCGGCAGACCCAGCCAGGAGATCAGGCCAACCACGAAGCCCCCCAGCGAACCACCGCAGCAGGCCGTGATAAAGGGTTTGACCCGCGGCAGGGTGACGCCGTAGATGAGCGGCTCACCGACCCCCAGAATGCCCGGAATGATGGTGCCCTTCACCTGAGTGCGCAGTAGGGAATCCTTGCCTGCCCGGCTGTAGAGCGCCAGCGCAGCCCCTACCTGTCCGGCACCGGCCAGCGCCAGGATAGGAAACAGGGAGTTGAAGCCCTGGGCATCCATCAGCGCAAAGTAGACGGGAACGAACCCCTGGTGGATGCCGAACATCACCGAGATGAGGAACAGGCCAGCCAGAATAGCGGTACCGAACGGGTTGCCATTGAGGTTGATGAAGAGCCAGGACATGCCGTTATAGAGCTGCACGCCGAGGGGCATGATCAGGATAAAGGTGACGGCTCCCATGATCAGCAGGGTGATGCAGGAAGTGAGGATCATATCCAGACTGTCCGGCATGTAGCGGCGAACCTGGCGCTCAACTGAGGCGCCTATGATGCAGGCGATCAGCACGCCGATGATGTTGCCGCGGGGATCGATCTGATGGCCGAAGAAGTCGGTGATACCGGAGTAGATGCCGCTGCTGGCCTGAGGGTCATAACCCATGACAAACAGAGAGGCGATGATGGCACCGTTGACGCCGGAGCCACCAAACGCCTTCTGGGCGTTGTAGCCGATCAGGATGCTGAGGAAGCTGAACAATCCCTTGCTGAAGAGCTTCATGTAGCCGACAAATTCGGCCAGCATGCCCCCTGTCTGCTGTCCTTCCAGCAGCAGGGTTTGCTCGATCAGGGTGGCGCAGCCGAGCAGCAGACCCGCAGCGATAAAACCGGGGATCAGCGGTGTGAAAATGGTGGCAAACTTGGCCAGGAAGCGGTGCGCCGCACTGCTCTGTTTCTGCTTCAGCGCCTGTTTGTTGGCGGCGGCGATGTCGACAAGATCCGCTGATTGCGGGCGGGGGGCGGTGAGGATGCCCGCGTCCGCACTCAGCATGCCGTTCATCATTTCGCAGGCGGTCTGGGCTTTGCCCGGACCAAGCACGATCTGGAACTGGTTGTCGCTTTCAATCACCCCCATCACCCCGGCGATCCGTTTGATGGTATCGCGATCGGCATGCAGGCTGTCCGCCAGGCTCAGCCGCAAGCGGGTCATGCAGTGGCCACAGTTGGTGATGTTATCCCGGCCGCCGATGGCCTGGATGATCTGGCCAATCATGGAATCAGTTATTTTTGCCATAAAGAACCCGGTCAGTCTGATGTGAGGGGGCGGATGCCCCCGCTTATGTTGTTATCCTGTCGCCATTGCTGGCGCGGCCAATGTGCGGTCGGCCGATTAATCTGTGCATTTGCTGATAAAGCCGCCGCTGCTTTTCAGCCGCTCTCGTGCTTCGCTGGCGGAGATATTGGCCAGGATCATTACGATGGCGGTCTTGCAGTGGTTATCTGCGGCGGCGAGAGCCTGCTCGGCCGTGCCACGGTCACATTCGGTTGCTTCCATGACGATGCGCTTCTGGCGCTCCACCAGTTTGGCGTTGGTCGCCTCCACATCCACCATCAGATTGCCGTAGACCTTGCCGGTACGGATCATGGCGCCGGTCGAGAGCATATTGAGGATCAGCTTCTGGGCTGTGCCCGCTTTCATGCGGGAGGAGCCGGTCACAATCTCGGGGCCGACCACGGCGACCATGCTGATGTCGGCCGCTTTGGCGAGCGGGCTGCCCGGGTTGCAGCTGATGCTGCACACTGTGGCACCCAGGCTCCTGGCATATTGCATGGCGCCCAGCACATAGGGGGTTCGCCCGCTGGCTGCGATACCCACCAGCACGTCGTGGGCACTGAAGTGGATATTTTTAAGATCGTTGGCACCGAGTTCTGCATCGTCTTCGGCATTCTCCACCGCCTGCAGTATGGCCTTGTGGCCCCCGGCAATCAGGCCGATGACCAGCTCGGCAGAGACCCCGTAGGTGGGCGGGCATTCGCTGGCGTCCAGGATGCCGAGGCGTCCGGAGGTGCCAGCCCCGATGTAGATCAGGCGGCCGCCTTTGCCAAATGCGGCTGCAATAGCATCGACCGCCTTGGCGATCTCGGGCAGCAGTTGGCCTACAGCCACTGCAACGTGTTGATCTTCTTGATTGATGATCCGCAGCATATCCAGCGTCGGGAGCTGATCGATCTCGATGCTGGCTGGATTGCGGGTTTCGGTAATCATGCTTGATAGGTCAATGGTCATCGCTTCCTCTACTTCAGGTCGTCGCCATTCCCGGCGTAAATCATTCTTCTCGATGCGGGTCATCATGCTCGATTTTTGATTTTTATTATGAGACTGATGTCGCATAATTAATTATTCCAATTATTTTCTTTTTAAAGGAGGTAAAATTCCATCAGAGGAGCATAGAGAGAAGAGGGAGTGACAGGGGGATTGGCTAGCCTGCTTGATGGACATGCAACAAAAAGCCCCGGTCAGTAGGCCGGGGCTTGCAGAATCATCGGTGTTAATTGACCGAGATGGCGCGGGCGTCGATGAAGTAACGGGCTTTACCCTGTTTGTCGATCTGGATTTTGGCGAGCAGCCTCTCTTGCTGCCTGTGTTCCCACAGTTGTTCTATGTTGGCAAGAGCTGGATTGGCTATGCCGAGCACATTCAGGTATTCGTGAAACAGGCTATGACTGCCGATTTCGGTCAGCATCTTGGTCATATGGGCACTCTTCTGGAACAAGGGGGGCAGATAACAAGATAGCCATGTCGAGCTGAATGAGTGCTGTACAAAAAACAAACAGAGCTTCTGGCAACAGCAGAGATAATGCGGGTCAGCGAGTGCGGGATCGCAGACAACAAAAAGCCCCGTTCGGTGGAGCGGGGCTGGCTGGTTATTCGGTATCAGTTGATGGATATTGCGCGAGCATCGATGAAGTAACGGGCATTGCCCTGTTTGTCGATCTGGATTTTGGCGACCAGCTGCTCCCGCTTTTTATATTCCCAGTGTTGCTCAATTTTGGCGAGGGATGGGCTCGCAATCCCAACCACGTTCAGGTACTCGTGAAACAGGCTATGGCTCCCTATTTCGGTCAGTATCTTCTCCATCTGCATACTCTCCTGAAGTTGAGTGGGTATTCATCAACAAACCTATCAGCGTCCGTCTGAATAAAGTCTGTATAAAAAACAAACTAACCCATTTTTGTGTCAATAACATGATCAGGAACAAGATCAGTGCAGATCGTCAGGGACTTTTTGATACCGTTTTCAATCAGGGCTGACGGGCTTTTGCGGCAACTGATCAAACGTGCCGGAAGCCTGCGGTAGCGCCGGTGCGGTTTGCACGGCCTGGCCACCGTGGAAGACCGGATCCTGTGCCACTTCCTTGATGCCGTTGATGCAAAACTGCATACCCATGCAGACCAGCAGGAAGCCCATGATGCGGGTCATGGCATCGATGCCGGTGGCGCCAAGGATCTTGCAGACCGGATCCGCCAGCTTCAATACTCCCCAGCTGATCAGGCTCATCAGGGCAAACGCAGTGACCATGGCGCCATAGATGGTGAGGCGGTTGTACTCGTCAGGCAGCTCGGCAATCTGGGCTGCCCCGCTTATCACCAGCGCCATGGTGCCCGGCCCGCACATGCTGGGCATGGTGAGTGGTACGAAGGCAATGCTCTGGTTGATATCGACCCCGCTCTGCTGGCTGGGGGCGGGGAACAGCATGCGAAAGCCGATAAAGCCGATGATGAGCCCCCCGGCCAGGCGCAAACCCGGAATGGAGATACCGAACAGATCCAGAATCGAGGATCCGATAAAGAAAGTGATGCAGAGGGTGCAGAACAGATAGATGGCCGCCATATTGACCTGACGTCGCACATGTTCGCGCGACATCCCCTTGCTCAGCCCCAGCAGCAGGGTGGCCGTGGTAGGCGGATTGACCATGGGCAGCAACGCCAGCAAAGCGAGAAATACGACCTGAAAGAACATGTTGAGCCTCGGATAGCAGGGATGAATGGGAATACCTTGAGCCAGGTGGTCACCTGACTCAAGAGGGAGGCTATCTTATGCTGGCGAAACTGAACATAAGCAGTACAAAAAAGCCCCGGCAGATACCGGGGCTTGATGTTCGGTTCAGGCCGCTTGCGGCGCTTGCTGTTGCCGGATGGCCCGTTGCTGGAACCAGAGCCAGAGGCCGATGGCGAAACCCAGCACCGACAGGCTTACCACATAGTGGGAGGGGGCCAGCATGTCGCTCTTCATCCAGAGGGTCACCGCCATCGGGGTGAGGCCGCCGAAGATGGCGTAGGCCACGTTGTAGGAGAACGACAGACCTGAGAAGCGCACCACCGGCGGGAAGGCGTTGACCATCACGTAAGGCACGGCGCCGACAATCCCGACCGCAAAGCCTGCCAGCATGTAGAGCGGCACCAGCTGGCTCGTACCGGCCGCCAGACCGTGATAGAAGGCGTAGCTGGAGCCTGCCAGCAGCAGGGAGCCGAACATGAAGGTGAGACCGCTGCCCAGCAGGTCGATCAGTCGGCCATAGACGATGCAGCCGAGGGTCAGGGCAATGATCGCCAGCGAGTTGGCGGTCAGGGCGTCAGCCGGGCTGATGCCATAGACCTTCTGCAGATAGGTGGGGGTCATCAGGATCACCACCACGATACCGGCGGAGAGCAGCCAGGTGAGCAGCATGGAGACCACCACGCTGCTCTTGTGGTTGCGCAGTACCGACTTGAGGGGGAGTTCGTCAGCCAGGGTCTTGTTGGCCTTCATCTCGGCGAAGACCGGGGTCTCGTGCAACCAGCGACGCAGGTACATGGCGACGATGCCGAAGATACCGCCCAGCAGGAAGGGCACTCGCCAGCCCCAGTCACTCACTTCGGCCGGGGTCAGGCTCTTGTTGACCGCAGTGGCGATGAGGGAGCCGAGCAGGATGCCGGCCGTCAATCCCGCCGTGAGCGTGCCGCAGGCGACCCCGACCCGACGGGCAGGAACGTGCTCGGCGACAAACACCCATGCGCCCGGCACTTCACCGCCGATGGCGGCGCCTTGCAGGATCCGCAGTCCCAGCAGGGCGATGGGGGCGCCGATGCCGAGCACTGCATAGGTGGGTAGCAGACCGATCAACAGGGTCGGCAGCGCCATCATGATGATGCTGAGGGTGAACATCCGCTTGCGACCGATGAGATCGCCAAAGTGGGCCATAATGATGCCGCCGAGCGGGCGGGCCAGATAACCGGCGGCGAAGATGCCGAAGGTCTGGAACTGGCGCAACCACTCGGGAATATCTGCCGGGAAGAACAGCTCGCCGATGACCACGGCGAAAAAGACGAAGATGATGAAGTCGTAAAACTCCAGCGCACCGCCGAGGGCAGCCAGACTCAGGGTTTTGTAATCCTGTCGATTGAGGGGGCGGGCGTGATCGTGTTGTTGTGTGGTCGTGGTCATATCCGTATGTTTCCCATCGGTTTTTTTAGTTATTGTCACCCCGTGCAAGGGGCATATACAGGTGATCGAGAGTATGCTGCCTGCCTCTTGTGTGTAAATCGCGCAATTCGCAACACTGTCTTGCATCTTTTTGGGGCAATCCGAATGCCCCGCTGGCGGAGGAATGATGGAAAAGAAACGGGTACTGCTCTCCTGGAGCAGCGGCAAGGATTGCGCATGGGCTCTGCATCAGTTGCGGCAGGATCCCGCCATCGAGGTGGTGGGGCTGTTTACCACCCTCAATCAGGCATTCGAGCGGGTGGCGATGCACGGGGTGCGCAAGCAGCTGTTGACCGAACAGGCCGCCTGCGTCGGGCTGCCCCTCATCACCATCGATCTGCCCTGGCCCTGCAGCAACGAGGATTACGCCCGCATCATGACCGGCTTTATCGCCGATGTGGTGGCACAGGGGATCCGCCATATGGCCTTTGGCGACTTGTTCCTTGAGGATGTGCGCGCCTACCGTGAAAAGCAGCTGGCAGGCACCGGCATCGAACCACTGTTCCCGCTGTGGGGCAGCAATACCCGTGAACTGGCGTCGCAGATGGTGGCCGCTGGGTTGAAGGCGCGGATCAGTGCTCTCGACCCGAACAAGTTGGATGCCAGCCTGGGTGGCCACGATTTTGACGAGGCACTGCTGGCGGCGCAGCCGGCGGGGGTCGATCCGTGCGGCGAGAACGGCGAGTTTCACACTCTGGCCTATGATGGCCCCATGTTTCTGCGCCCGCTGGCGATCTGCACGGGGAAGACGGTGGAGCGCGATGGTTTCATCTTCACTGACTTGTTGCCTGCTGATTCCAGCACCTAGTCGAGTTTGGCCTCCTGATCGCTCTTGTCGTCGTTGTAGCGCAGCGCGATCTCGTGAAATTGCACGTGGATGTGAGCGAAGGCATCCGTGATGTCGGGATCAAAATGGTTGCCCCTTCCCGCCAAAATGATGGGCACCACCTCTGCATGGGTCATGGCTGCCTTGTAACACCGCTTGCTGATCAAGGCATCGTACACATCTGCTAGCGCCATCAGTCGGGCCGAGAGGGGAATCTCATCTCCTATCAGACCGTAGGGGTAGCCGGTGCCATCCCACTTCTCGTGGTGGTAGCAGGCGATCTCCTTGGCCAGTCTCAGAAATTCCACCTCTACCCCCAGTGCCTCCTCGGCGTGGACTATGGCCTCCTTGCCAAGGGTGGAGTGGTGTTTCATCTGGGCGAACTCATCTTCATCGAGTTTGCCAGGTTTGAGCAGGATCCGGTCCGGTACGCCGACTTTGCCGATATCGTGCAGGGGGGCCGACTTGAACAGCAGCTCTATTGTCTTGGGGGTCAGCTCGGCACGAAAGCGAGGGTGCTCGCAGAGAGTTTCCGCCAATAGCTTCACATAATGCTGGGTGCGCAGAATGTGGTTGCCGGTCTCGTTGTCCCGGGTTTCGGCCAGAGAGGCGAGGGAGTGGATGGTGATGTTCTGGATCAGCTCGTTTTCTCGGGTGCGTCGTTCCACCTCCTGCTCCAGATAGGCATTTTGGTCATGTAGCAGATCCCGTGCCGCCTTCAGCTCAAGGTGGTTTCTGACGCGGGCCAGCACGATGGCGGGGGAGATCGGCTTGTGAATATAGTCCACGGCGCCGAGAGCCAGTCCATGTGCCTCGGCGCTCTCCTCTACCTTGGCAGTCAGAAAAATCACCGGAATATGCCGTGCCTGCGGCATCTCCTGCAGTGCCTGCATCACCTGATAACCATCCATCCCGGGCATCACGACATCAAGCAGGATCAAATCTACCCGGGAGTCTGATGACAGTATCTCCAGTGCCCGCTGGCCACTGATGGCGACCTTGACCCGGTATTGTGGGCTGAGCAAGGCGCTGAGCAATGAGAGGTTTTCAGGGGTGTCATCGACCACCAGCAGGGTGGGCTTGGTATCGGGATCCAGCAGGTTGAGCATGGTGGTGCCCTCACTCTTGGTTGAACAGATCGGGCCTGAGGGCCCGGACTCGTTGCAGATGTGCAAGTGCATCCGTAAAACGGAAGCCGGTAATGGCGTCAGCCATCCTGGATGCCGTCTCTCCCAGCACTCTCGTCAGCTGCTGCTGATGCTGCTGGAACAGGGTCAGAGCTCCGGCATCATCTTCCGCCAGCAGCCGGATCAGCTGCGCCAGCAGGGGCGCCAGGTCGACTTGTTCTTGCTCCGGCAGGTCGGCTGTGGTCTGGGTGGGTAGCAGGGCCTGTAGGCCATCGCTCAGTTGCTGCTGCATCTGCAGCCCCTGTTCCGCCAGTGGAAGCAGGCTGGTGGTGTCATCCCCCCGGGAGAGTGCACTCTCCAGCCTGGCCGAGATACCCCGCAGTGGTTCGGCGCCCAGAGTGGCGGTAATCCCCTTGAGGGTATGGGCCTGACGATGGGCCTCCTCCCGGTCGTTCTTCTGCAGGGCGGCGATCAGGCTCTGCATGGGCCGGGTGCCCTGTTGGGCAAATCGTTGCAGCAGATCCTGATACCACCCCCAGTTGTACATCAGCCGTTGCAGGGCGGCTTCGGCATTGAGTCCGAGCGCTCTTAACTGAGGCTGCAATGGCTGGTGCTGTGGTGAAGGTGCGCTCTTGGGTATTGCATCGGTTTCAACGCTGAAGGCAGGGGCCCAGCACTGCAGTGCGGCATAAAGCTTGTCGGGGTCGATGGGCTTGGCGATGTGGTCATCCATACCGGCCGCCAGACAGCGTTCCCGGTCACCGGCCATGACATTGGCCGTCATGGCGAGGATCGGAGTGTGGTGCCCTTCGCTCTCTTGCTGGCGCAACTGACGGGTGGCAGTCAGTCCATCCATCACCGGCATCTGCATGTCCATCAGGATCAGGTCGTATGGTTGTTGCGCAGCCATTTCCAGAGCAATGGCACCATTGGCAGCAATGCTGACGTCGATGCCCGCCGCTCGCAGCAGTTCCATGGCCACCTGCTGATTCAGCTCGTTGTCTTCTGCCAGCAGTATACGGAGTCCCTCGAAGCGATAGTTGTGGGTAGGCTGGGTGGGCTTCAAGGCAGTCGCCGTGGTTTGCTGGCCGAACAGCCCAATGATGGTATCAAACAACACAGAGGCACAGACTGGTTTGACCAGCACCCTATCAAAGCCGGCGGCCTCTGCTTCGCGAAAAATCTCTTCCCGCCCATAACCTGTCACCATGACCCGATAAAGCCGCTTGCCAAGGCCGCGGGCGATGAGGCGGCGCCCCGTCTCTATGCCATCCAGCCCGGGCATGTGCCAATCCAGCAGCACCACCTCGTAGGCGTTACCTTCCTGCTCGGCACAGGCGATCATCTGCAGCCCTTGCTGACCCGATTCGGCGGTGTCGACCACGAAACTCATGCTGCGCAGCAGGGCAGCCAGTATGGTGCGGGCGCTGGCACTGTCGTCGACCACCAGTATGCGGCGGCCACGCAGATCCAGACTTGGCAGATAGCGTGAGCGGTATCTGCCGCGGCCGAGTCGGGCAGTAAACCAGAAAGTGCTTCCCTTGCCCGGTTCGCTCTGCACGCCGACCTCCCCTCCCATCAGTGCCGCCAGTTCGCGGGAGATGGCGAGCCCGAGGCCGGTGCCGCCGTATTTGCGGGTGGTGGAGCTGTCCGCCTGCTGGAAAGACTGGAACAGCCGTTGCTGCTGCTCCTGGCTCATGCCGATCCCCGTGTCCTGCACCGAGCAGTGCAACAGCACCTCTTGCGGTCGTTTCTCCAGACAAGTGACCTTGACCAGTATCTCCCCCTGCTCGGTGAATTTGACTGCGTTGTTGGCGTAGTTGATCAGGATCTGGCCGAGCCGCAGGGGATCGCCATAGAGCAGGGTGTCTAGCTGGTGATCGACCTCGAACAGCAGTTCTATGCCTTTGGCTTCGGCCTTCTCGCCCACCAGGGTTGCCAGATTTTCCAGCACATGGTCGAGATCGAACTCGATCTGCTCCAGATCCAGCTTGCCCGCCTCGATCTTGGAGAAGTCGAGGATATCGTTGATGATGCCGAGCAGGTGATGGGCCGAGCGCTGGATCTTGCCCAGATAATCAGCCTGCTGCGAGTCGAGGCGTGTTTGCAGGGCGAGGTGGGCCATACCCAGAATGGCGTTCATCGGGGTGCGGATTTCATGGCTCATGTTGGCGAGAAAATCGCTTTTGGCCCGGGTTGCGCTTTCTGCCAGCTCATAGGCCTGCTCCAGCTCCTGATTCTTGGTCTGCATCACGGCGAACAGCTCATCCCGGGTCGGTTCAGCGAACTGCTGCTGCATCTGCAACAGCAGAGCGTCATCGGGCCAGTGTGGCAGGTGGCATACCAGAGCGATGGCGGTGTCAGCATGAGGAACCAGCCGGATGCTGCCATGGGTTGCACCGGGTGCGTTGTGCTGCAGTGGCTCGTCGGCCGAGAGGGAGACCCACAGCTCCCGCGTATTGCTCTCCAGCCAAAGCTGGAGTTGCAGTGAGTCGATGGTTGCCGTCAGCTGGCGCACCAGCTCCGAGGTGGTACCCGCCAGCGGCGCCACGAAGGTGGGGCTCTTGTCGATGCAGGTGAGCACCTGGATCACCTTGCGTCTGGCGGTGAGGGCTGCCGTCGGGCCAGAGAGCCTGATATCACCGATCAGCTGCCGCATCTAGCGCTCCTTCTCTGGTTGTACCCGCAGCACAATACAGCTCGCATCGTCGGTGCTGCGCCCACTATGGTCTATGACTTGACGGGCCAGAATGACGGGATCAGCCCCCAGATCCAGTGCGCCGTCACGCAGGTTGAGTGACTCGCTGATGCCATCCGAATAGAGCATCAGCACATCCCCCGGCTTGATGGGCTGCCGTTGCAGCAAGGGGGTGGGGAAGCGCTCCCCCAGCACCCCATCACGGGAGATACCGCGCCAGAGGTCATGGCCGCGCAGACAGATGCGGGTGTTGCCGATGCCGGCGTAGCTCAGTTCACCCCGTTCACTGTTGACCAGGGCTATGCCAGCGGCCGCTCCCCGGGTACCGATGCAGTGTTGGTGCAACAGCTGCAGCAGAGGTGCCGGCTCCTGTTCAGGGGTGTTTTGCAGCGCCTCTTGCAGTATCAGTGCCAGCTTGTTGGCCGAGGAGCCGTGGCCGCTGACATCGATCAGTACCAGCAAGACGCCGTCGGATGTGGGCCGGATAAAGACCAGATCGCCGGAGACCTTTTCCGGATAACAGGGTCTGTTTTCGCTAGCCCAGACCAGTGTCAGACCTGCCTGCCCCCATTGTTGGGTGGGCGTGATGAGACGTGGGACCGAGGGTACAGAACCCAGCCATTTGCGCGCCTGCACCAGGGTGCCCCCTTCCGGCGGTGTGCTGATGGTGAGCTCTGACATCATGCGCCGCACGCCGGGCAGTCCCAGTCCCAGGGTGCCGGAAGTGCTGTAGTGATCCTGCAGGGCCTGATAGACATCCGATATGCCGGGCCCTTTGTCACGGGCGATGATGTCGATGCAGGATCTCCCCTTCGGGTGATGGAGCATCAGGGTGATCTCCCCCTGCCCGGCGTATTTCAGGATATTGCTGCCAAGTTCGGAGACCACGGTGGAGAGCATGGCGCGATCCACGTCGGATAGGTTGGCGATAAATGGGAGCCGACGAACCGACATCACAGCCAGGTGCAGATCGATATCGTGGCGTAGCGGATAGCTGGCCTCCCGGGTCGCATGCTCTTGTATCATGGCGGTTTACTCCTCGCCCTGGAGGCGGCTGACATGGGCAAAAGCGTCGTCCATGTCGATGAAGCAGCGCAGTGGCCCGGGCTGTGCCTCGGCTAGCGCCAGAAATGCGGCGATCCCGGCATTGAGCCCTACCAGCAGGCAGGTGGCACCCAACAGACGGCACACCTCGGCAAGTTTGCAAACCTGTCTGAATTCATGGTGATCCAGTAGCATGACGCCGGAGAAGTCGAGCAAGACTGCATGGTGACGCCCGTGTACCAGTCGCTGGGAGAGGGCCTGCATCAGCATCTGCATGCCGTCGTCTCCGAGATCGGGGCGCATGCTGACTACTATGCAGTCGGCCATATCGGCGATGCCAAGATCGTTGTTGAGCTGCATGGTCATTGCCGCGACCTAGAGGGCTGAGCCAACCCGTTTGAGCGCTATTTCGAAGGCGTCTCTCAGGGTCGCTGTGGTACGGACGTCACCGACCGACACCCCCAGCTCCACCATGGTACGGGCAATGGCGGGGGAGACTCCCGAGATGATGGCTTCACAGCCCATAAACTGGGTCGCCTTGGTGATCTTGATCAGCTGGTTGGCGACGCCAGTGTCCACGGTGGCGACTCCGGCAATATCCAGCACAAAGACCCGGGCGCGGGTTTCGGCAATCTTGGTGAGCGACTTGTTCATCACGTCGGCAGTGCGCATGGAGTCGATGATCCCAACCAGTGGCAGCAGCAGGATCCCGTCCCAGATAGGGGTGACAGGGGTCGACATCTCTTGCAGAGACTTGTGCAGCTCCTCGCGCACTCTGGCGGCCTCTTCCGCTTCCACCATCGCCTGTTTGAGCTGGCGGTGCTGCTCCACCTGTGCCGTGATGTCGGTGGCAAACTTGACGATTTTACTGGGCTTGCCGTTCAGATCCAGCACGGGGTTGTAGGAGCCCTGGATCCATACCTCCTGTCCCTGCTTGTTCAGGCGGCAGAATTCGCCAGCCAGAAACTCGCCCCGGCGCAGCGTGTCCCAGAAGGCGAGGTAATCCGCCGACTGGGCGTAGTCTGGGTCAACCAGCAGCCTGTGGTGTTGCCCTTTCAGCTCTTCCAGCTGGTAACCCACTATGTCGAGAAAGCGTGGATTGGCATCCAGTATGGTGCCCTCCAGCGAAAACTCGACCTTGCCCATGACCCGGCTCAGCGCATTGAGCTGGCCCTCGAAGCTGGCCGTGAGCTGCTTCTGCCCGGTCAGATCCATGGCGTACAGAGTCATACGAGATAGTTGTCCATTGTCATCCAGAACCGGGCTGCAGGCTCCACGGATCCAGACATCCCGCCCCGGCTTGTCCAGCAGGTGAAGCTCGTCCTCCTGCGAGGAGCCGCTGCGCAGTGCGGCCTGAAAGGTGTCATGTGTGGCGGATTGCACCTGGTCCGGGGAGAGCAGCATGCCGTAGTGCTTGCCGGAGAGCTCATCTAGCGTGTAGCCCATGAGGCTCAGAAATCGCGGGTTGGCATCAAGGATCTGCCCCTCTGGCGAGAGTTCGAGCCGTACCAGCACCTGATCGAGGGTGTCTATCCCGGCATGATGAGTGGAAGGGGCCGAACCTGTGGTATTGGAAGAGGAAGTGTGCGCGTCCATGGCATCTCCAGAGAGAGTCGTTGATTTTGATATCAATAGCGGGTGTTAAGCAGTTATAGCCCACTCTGGCTCTTCCAGCCGATATCTAGGGTCAAAAGAGGCTTGTCATATCCTGGTTGGTGGAGGCTTATCCCGGGCGGATAAAATGGGGGGCTAGCCACCAAGACCGAGACCGTGAGCCAGATCCTGCAGCAGACCATGAATATTCCGGCCGACCAGCTCAATCCGGTGATCTTCGCCGGTGGCCAGCGGGGCAGAACACCAAGGTGCAGTGGCTCAAGGATAAGCAGATGACGCTCTTCTACGGTGATATCAAGGCGGCGCAGGAGGTCGGCATTCGCGGCATTCGGCTGCTGCGGGCCGCCAACTCCAGCTATCGACCACTGCCGTTGGCAGGGGCGCTGGGGGAAGAGGTGGTCATCAACTCCCAGTTCTGATCCGGAGCGGATCCATACAACAAGGGCGGGGCCATTGGCGCCCGCCCTTCTGTTTTTAAGGAGTCATGCAAAGGCGTAGCGCCTTGGTCAGCTCCGGTTATCAGTCAGCCCACGGCATCTCGGGCAGGCTGTCGAGGAATTCGCCGTAGCGGGTCAGATTGAAGGGGCCCTGATCGGCCTCCATCGCCATCAGCTCGGCCCCTAGGGCGCAGGCGATATATTGCAACGCCTCTTCCCGCGGGGTGCCCTTCATCACCAGCCGCATCAGGGTCGCCTTCACATGGGGAGGGTGACCATCGTTGAGCTGGTTCTCCACCATCTCCAGCAGCGTCTCTTCGTCAAAAAATTCCTGAGTGTCGTTCATGGGATATCCGCAACAGTGAATGTGGCGGCCAGTATAGCCTGAATGTGACTAACACCTTGAATGGCCAGCGAATAAACAATCCGATGAGGAGGCCATTTGTTACCCATAATTAGGAAGAGTTTGCCAAGGCAAACAGGTTGGAACACAGATAACATGGATGGACACGCCTATGCCCACGATAGATTCCCTGCTGGCTGAGCCCAAGCTACTGCCCCAGATCCCGGAAGTGATGCGCGATTTGATCCAGACCTTCAATGAAAAGGATCCGGATCTGCTGAAGATCAGCAAGTTGATCAACAAGGACCCTGTCATCTCCGCCAAGTTGCTGCGGCTGGCCAACTCGGCCAAATTCGGCAGCAGTCGTCAGATCGGCACCGTCAATGAAGCCGCGGTGCGGCTGGGGTTGGCGATGGTGCGCAACATGGTGCTGGCCTGCGGGCTCACCGAATCGGTCAAGGCCGTGCCCGGCATTGATCTCAAACATTTCTGGGGCTGCGTCTTCAACGTGGCTGAACTGGCCCGCCGTCTGGCGGTGAAGAAAGGGATGAAGGGAGATGAGGTTTTTACCTGCGCTCTGCTGCACGATCTTGGCCGGCTGGTGATGCACGTGGGGCTGCCTGAAAACACTGTCCACCACATTCACGATCTGGAGCTGCACAAGGGGCGGGCCAAGGCAGAAGAGCTGGTGGTTGGCTTCAACTATGCCCAGGTCGGGGCGGCCATGGCTCGTTACTGGAAGTTTCCCGATACCATCAGCAATGCGGTGGAGTATCACTACAATCCCATGCTGGCCAAGGTATTTTCCGCCGAGGCCGGGTTGATCCATCTGGCCATTGTGCTGGCGGCCCAGTCCGATGTGGGGGAAGAGGCGCCCCCTGAGTGGCCCCACAAGGTGGCAGATGCGTTGGGGCTGAGCTGGGCCGATTGCGCTGCCCAGTTCACTGCGCTGCGCGAGCAGGGCAACGGCTATGCCGGACTGCTGGCCGCCTGAGCCCGTTTCTCCCATCTCGTCAGGGGTCGCACTGCGGCCCCTTTTGTATGAGTGATGGTGCCACAGGCTTGCCAGCCCGGGAGTGACGGGGCACTCTTTGCCCTTCACTTTCCGTTTGAGAGCCCTTGCCATGATTGCATCCTCCCGCCTGGTCCTGCGCGAAATGATCGCCACCGACGCCCCCTTCATCCTTGAGCTGCTCAATGACGGTGACTTCTATCGCTACATCGGTGATCGGGGCATTCGCACCCTCGAACAGGCGCAGGAGTATATCCAGCAGGGGCCGGCAGTCAGCTATGCCCGCTATTGTCACGGGCTCTATCTGGTGGAGCGCAAGGATGACGGTGCCAGCCTCGGTATCTGCGGTCTGATCAAGCGCGATACCCTGGAGCAGGTCGATATCGGTTACGCCTTCCTGCCGCAATATCGTGGCCAGGGCTACGCCATTGAAGCGGCACAGGCCACCCTTGCCGATGGCAAAAGCCGGTTGGGGATCGGGCAGGTAGTTGCCATCGTCACTCCGGGCAACGAGCGATCCATCGGCCTGCTGGCCAAGCTGGGGCTGGTGCACAGTCGACTGGTCAAATTGAGCGAAGATGCCGATGAGTGCCTGCTGCTCGAATCCGGGGTAACGGAGTAACGTTCCGGCTGTCTGCGAGCCGGTCGATGCCAGGAGAGGGGAGTCCCACTTTCGGGAACAAGTGTCCCGTTTTCTAAGATCTTGTCAGCCAGCCCATCAAAAATGAGTTTTTGGGAGTCTCTGTTCCGTAAGCGAGACGCACCTGACGGGACCAGCCCTGCATAGTAGGCACACTGGTTTCACCGTCATTGGAGCAATGGACATGAGAACTCCCAATATCACCTTTATCGGCGCAGGCTCTACCATCTTTGTGAAGAACATCCTAGGGGATGTGTTTCACAAACCGGCCCTGAAAAATGCCAACATCTCCCTGATGGACATAGATCCACAGCGGCTGGAAGAGTCCCAGATTGTGGTGCGCAAGCTGATGGATTCCAGCGGTGCCAAGGGGCTGCTCAGTTGCCATACCGAGCTGAAACCTGCGCTGGCAGGGGCCAACTTTGTCATCGTTGCTTTCCAGATCGGCGGTTACGAGCCCTGTACCGTGACCGATTTCGAGGTGTGCAAACGCCACGGTCTCGAACAGACCATTGCCGATACGCTTGGGCCCGGCGGCATCATGCGGGCACTGCGCACCATCCCTCATCTTTGGCGGGTGTGCGAGGTAATGAGCGAGGTGTGCCCCGACGCCACCATGCTCAACTACGTCAACCCGATGGCGATGAACACCTGGGCCATGTATCAACAGTTCCCTCATATCAAGCAGGTGGGACTGTGCCACTCGGTGCAGGGAACGGCGCACGAGTTGGCCCGTGATCTCGGCATCGATCCGACGACCTTGCGTTATCGCTGTGCCGGTATCAACCACATGGCCTTCTATTTGACCCTTGAGCGTCAGCTGGAGAGCGGCGAATTCGTCAATCTCTATCCCGAGCTGCTGGCTGCCTATGAAGCGGGGACTGCCCCTAAGCCCGGCCTGCACCACAACCAGCGTTGCCAGAATCTGGTGCGTTACGAGCTGTTCAAGAAGTTTGGTTACTTCGTTACCGAATCCTCCGAACACTTTGCCGAGTACACCCCCTACTTCATCAAGCCGGGGCGCCCTGATCTCATCGAGCGCTACAAGGTGCCGCTAGACGAGTATCCCAAGCGCTGCGTCGAGCAGATTGCCCGCTGGCAGGATGACCTCACTGCCTATCGTCAGGCCGAACGGGTCGAGGTGCCCGAATCGAACGAGTATGCGAGCGTCATCATCAACTCCCTCTGGAGCGGTCAGCCCAGCGTCATTTATGGCAACGTCAGAAACGACGGCCTCATTACCAACCTGCCGGATGGCTGCTGCGTGGAGGTGCCCTGTCTGGTGGATGCCAACGGCATTCAGCCCACCGCCATCGGTCGGCTGCCAACCCATCTGGCCGCCCTGATGAGCACCAACATCAACGTGCAGGCGCTAGTCACCGAAGCGATCACCGAGCGCAAGCGGGAAAGCATCTACCATGCAGCCCTGCTCGACCCCCACACCGCAGCAGTGCTTGGCATGGACGAGATCTACGCCCTGATCGACGAACTGATTGAAGCCCACCGCGGCTGGTTGCCGGAGTGGATTCACGGCTGAGCAAGAGTCCCCTGCGGGGGGCTTAATCCCCAAGGAGATAAACCATGAGCGTCTCGCTGAAAACCAAGTTGAGCTATGGCTTCGGGGCCTTCGGCAAGGATTTTGCCATCGGCATCGTCTACATGTACCTGATGTTCTACTACACGGATGTGGTGGGGGTGTCGGCTGCCTTCGTCGGCACCATCTTTCTGATTGCCAGGATTTGGGATGCGGTCAATGACCCCATCATGGGGTGGATTGTCGACAATACCCGTAGCCGTTGGGGCAAGTTCAAACCCTGGATACTGATCGGTACAGTGGTCAACTCCATCGCCCTGGTGATGGTGTTCAGTGCCCACTATTTCGAAGGGACGGCCCTGCTCGTCTATGTGGCCATCACCTACATCCTGTGGGGCATGACCTATACCCTGATGGATATACCCTTCTGGTCGCTGGTGCCAACGTTGACCATCGATAAGCACGAGCGCGAGGCACTGGTTCCCTATCCCCGCTTCTTTGCCAGTCTCTCCTGGCTTATTACCGGTGCCATCGGCCTCAAGGTAGTGGACTATTTTGGCCAGGGGGACAAGGCCCACGGTTTTCTGATGTTCACCTTCATCCTGGTCGCCTTCTTTCTTGTCTCGACCCTGGTCACCCTGCGCAATGTTAAGGAGCGCTACAGCTCGGCCGCGACCCCCACTGTCAGTCAGCAGCGCACCACCATCATGGATTCGGTCAAGCTTATTTTCCGCAACGATCAGCTCACCAGCGTGCTGTTTATGGCGCTCTGCTACAACGTGGCGAACAACACCATCACCGCCTTCGCCATCTACTACTTTACCTATGTGATTGGTCAGGAGTCCCTCTTTCCCAGCTTCATGATGTACGGGGGCATCGCCAACCTGATCACCCTGATGATCTTCCCGCGGCTGGCCCGCTTCATCTCGCGGCGGGTGCTCTGGGCGTTGGCCTCACTCTGCCCCATAACGAGCTGCCTGATGCTGATGTATATCGGTTTCATTGCTCCCCAGAATGTCGCGCTGATCATCCTCTCCGGCATCCTGCTCCACATAGGTACCGCCCTGTTCTGGGTGCTACAGGTGATCATGGTCGCCGACACGGTCGACTATGGCGAGTACAAGCTTGGCACCCGCAACGAGAGCATCGCTTACTCGGTGCAGACCATGGTGGTCAAGGCTGGCTCGGCCTTCGCCGGCTTCTTCATCGGTGTCATGTTGACTCTGGTCGGTTATGTCCCCAATGCGGTGCAGAGTGCCGAAACCCTCTTCGGCATGCAGGCCATCATGGTGGTGCTGCCGGCCATCTTCTTTGCCCTGACCCTGTTTGTTTACTTCCGCTTCTACAAGCTCAACGGCCACTACCAGAGCAAGGTGGTAGATCATCTGATGTGCAAATATGAATCCGAAAGTATCGAGGCCAAGCAGGCGCAGGCGGCGGCCAGCTGATCTCTTTCACCTATAACGCCGACCTTGGGGTCGGCGTTCATCATCAAAGGAGTTGAACATGGGATATCCAATGAGTCGCCGGGCCCGTCTCTCATGCGCCATGATGGCGGCAGGCATCGCTACCCTCTGTGCGCAGCCGGCGGTCGCCGCCGGAGTGGAGGCAGCATCGCAACCGGCCGTGCATCTCAGCTCTTCCAGCACCGAACTGGCAGAAGGATTCAACTGGGCGGCCGCCAAAACGGCGCAGTTCATCATGACCGGCCAGCGTGGCGTCACCAACAAGGACGAGTACCACCCGGAGGGGGATGGCACCGGCCTGCATGACTACATCCCCTCATACTGGGCCGGCTATTACGATCGCACGGCCTTTTACGGACGCGACTTTGCCCATCAGGTTGCCGGTGCCGAGATTGCTGGCTGGCGCGCCGAGAACTTTTCGATGTTCAAGGTGTTTGCTCGCAATGCCACCGACGCGCGCAAGTGGTATACCCTCTGGGCCTTCAACTTTGATGGCTCTCCCCACACCATCGACTACAAGGATGACAGCTGGTTCGTGCGCGAGGTGCCCGCCCAGTTCGAGTTGGTGGAGAAGGCTTACCACGCCTACCTCTGGAGCGGCGATCGCCGCTATATCGAGGATCCCGAGCTGTGGTCCTTTTACGGCAAGGTGCTGACCGACTTCATCGCGCTGCATGATGAGCAGCACCCCAACGGGATCGCCGAGGGCAAGGGAGGTATTTTCCAGGGATCCTGCACCTACAACGAGCGGGGCGAGCACCCGATAGAGGCAGCCGATGCCATCGGCTCCCAGTATCAGGCGACGCTGGCTTATGCCGCCATGCTGCAGGCTCGCGGTGAAAAGCGGGCGGCGCAAGTCTGGCAGCGCAAGGCGGTGCTGCTGAAGCGCTACTTCAACGAGGAGTGGAGCCGGGTTGCCGGGGATGAGCAGGGCCACTATGCCCGCATACTCGACAGCAATCTCAGCAAGCGCAACGATTTTGGCAAGGAGAACAGCTGGTTTATTCCGATGAAGCGGCTATCTGAGCCGGGGCCGCGCAATGACCGCTATCTCGACTTTATCAGCGAGATGGTGGGCGAGGGGATCGGCTCGACACCACAGGCACCCGCCAACATCGAGGCCTACACCTATCTGCCGGATACCTATTTCCCCTATCAGCGCAACGAGGAGGCGTGGCGCTGGATGCGCTACATTCTGGCCAAGCGAAATCTCCCCCATGAGCGGCCTAGTCAGGGCACCAATGGCGACTATCCGGAGATCTCCTTTACGCTGGTGTCGCAGACCGTGGAGGGGATGATGGGGGTTGAGCCGGATGCGGCCGCGCACCGGGTGGCAACCCTGTCCCGATTGCCCGCTTTCATCGACTGGGTAGCCATCGAGCAACTGCCGGTCGGGGCCCACCGGTTGTCACTGCGCCATGAGGGCGTTACCGCCAGCAAGTTGGGCAACACGGGGCCGCGCGCGCTGTTCTGGGAGGCCCGCTTCCCGGGCAACCACGGATTCCTGCTGGTGGATGGCAAGCTGCGCAAGGCGAGTATGCAGCGCCTCAACGGAGTCACTGTGAGTGCGGTCGAGGTGACTGTGCCGCCGGGTGGACGAGTGAATGTATCGGTACCGTCCCGCTAAGCGGTGAGAGATTGAGTCAGGGGGGCGTGAGCCCCTTTTTTATTTGGGAATTTACTGCGAAGAGTTGGCCCGTTCCCGACTCAGTTGGCGGTAGCGACTCGGTGTCAGCCCCAGATAACGCTGGAAGGTCTCATAGAAGCGGCTGCTGGAGTTGAAACCTGCCGTCAGTGCGACATCGAGGATGGTGCGGTCGGTATCGCTGAGCAGGGCTCTGGCATGGTTGATCCGCATCGCGGTGACGTACTGCTTGATGCTCATCTGCATCACCTTCTGAAACAGCCCCATGGCGTAGTTGGGGTGCAACCCAACATGATCGGCCAGCTCCCTGGTGGTGAGCGGGGCATCATGGTGGGCGGCAATGTATTCGAGCATCTGCTGCACATGGAACTGGGAGTGTTTTGAGGCACCCGTCGTCGTCCCCTGATTGCTGTGGTTGGCGAGCAGGCGGCTCCAGCCATCCAGCCCTAGGCGCCGCAACATCAGGCAGATCTCGTCGGCAACCAGTTGCTGACGGCCAGGGTCATCCATCCGGCTCTCCGTGACCCAGCGGGTCAGTTCAAACTCGCTCACCAGCATGGCTGATCGCGACTGCAGTACGCCGCCATGGGTGACCTGATTCAGCAGCTCCCGATTGATGGGCCAGGAGAGAAACAGATGGATCGGTATATTGATGAGGCCCATCTGCGAGCAGTGGCCGATACGGGTCAGCTGATGGGGGATGGCCGCCCAGAACAACCCTGCATGCCCTGCCGCCAGGGTAAAGGATTGGCCATTCATGGTGTACTCCACATCACCGTCGAACGGGATGTTGACTTCCACCTGGCCATGCCAGTGGTAACCGGCCATCTCGTGGGGAGCCCGCAGTTCCACATCGATCGCCTCATAAACGGAGTAGAGCGAGAGGGGGCTGCTTAGCCCCTCATCGGTCTCGTGCACGCTGGAAAAGTAGGGGCGTTCAAGCTTCGTCATCATGCAGGCATCGTTATCAGGTGGATTGAAGAGACCCTGTTTGTATCACCATTCCGAGTCTCTGCCTGTGGCGGTCGTTCCGTTATTGCATCTTGTGGTGCACCAGAGCGGGAAACTGCCGGTGAACTCACAGTTGGGGGATGCAGGAGACAGCGGGGCGGCATGCTCTACCCCTGTTGTCCCCTGCTCTGCGATTTTATCTGGACACCAGCCGCTCCAGTCCGGTGAGTGCTTGTTCCAGATAGCTGCGCGGGCAGCCCAGATTGAGGCGAATAAAGCCCTGCCCCCCTTTGCCAAAGCCGATCCCCATCGACGGGACAACTCTCGCCTCTTCGATAAGCCGCTGTTTCAGCTCATCGTCATCCAGCTCCAGCTGGCGGCAATCGATCCAGGCCAGATAGGTGGCATCGGCCTCCATCAGTTGCAGACGGGGCAACCGGGTTGCCAGTTGCTCGGCAAACCAGTGGCGATTATCTGTCAGATAGGCGAGCAGCCCGTTTAGCCATGCCTCGCCGTGCTGATAGGCCGCAGTGGCAGCCTCCATGGAGAGCGCATTGAATACATCCAGACCATGGGCATCGAGACGCTGTTTGAAGCGCTGGCGCAGCGCAGGATCCGGGATGATGAAGTTGGAGATGCGCAGCGAGGAGAGACCGAAGCTCTTGCTGGCAGAGGTCGCCACCACCATGTTGGGCAGCAAATGGGGCGGCAGGGAGAGCACCGAGGTGTGCCGATGGCCAGCCAGTTGCAGATCGGCCCAGATCTCGTCTGATACCAGCGTCACGCCGTGCTGCTGGCACAGGGTCGCCAGTTCATAGAGCTCGGTGAACGTCCAGCTCCTGCCGGTCGGGTTGTGGGGATTGCAGAGGATCATCATGGCGGGGCGCTCCACCATGAAGAGACGTGCCAGCTGCGGCAGATCCATCTCGTAGCGATTCCCTTTTCGCAGCAACGGGTTATCTAGCAGTCGTCGCTCGTTCAGCGCGATGATCTTGGCAAAGGAACCATAACAGGGGCCCTGGACAACAATCCCTTCTCCGGGTTGTGTCAGCATTTGCAGTAGCAGCGAGATGCCGGGGATCACCCCCTCGACGGAGTGGATCCACTCCCGTTCTATGGTGATCTGATGGCGCCGGGCAAACCACTGTTGTATGGCGCTGAAGTAGTCATCCCGTCGCTCGCTGTATCCGAATACGCCGTGGGCGACCCGCCGTTGCAGTGCCTGCTGCACGGTTGGTGGACAGGCAAAGTCGAAATCGGATACCCACATGGGTAGCAGATCGCTGCCGTCGATGCCAAGGTACTGGGGCATACAGTCCCATTTGATGGAGTTGGTATTGTGGCGATCAATCACTTGGTCAAAGTTGTGCTCCGGCATCTTATCGCTCCTCCGCCACTGTCATGGTCCGCGGCTCCCCTGTCACCTCTTTCCGGTCTGCATGGGCGATGCCAATACCGGTAAAGCCGTAGCCCAGGGCAAAGAAAAGGGCGGCATAGCACTGGATGGCCCAGGGGAGGTAATCGAGCGTCGGGATGCCAAGGGTGCCCGCCATATAGACACCAGCAGCCGTCCAGGGGATCAGGGGCTCAATCACGGTGCCCGCATCCTCTATGGTGCGGGAGAGGTTCTTGGTATCCAGCCCCATGCGACGGTAGGCGTCCTGAAACAGCTCGCCCGGGATGAGCAGGGCCAGCTTGCCGTCACTGGTGGCACCGGTGACCAGCAGGGTGGTGGCAATGGTCGAGGCGATCAACTGGCCAGTGGAGTGAATAAGGGTCAGCAGGCGATTGATGATGAGGTTGAGTGCCCCCGTCAGGGTCAGTACACCGGCAAAGGAGAAGGCGCAGAAGACCAGCAGAATGGTGCTCATCATCGAGAACATGCCACCGCGATTGAGTAGGCGGGGGATATCGGGGAGCAGCTGGCTGACGTCATGACCCAGCGGGGTGAACATGGTGAGGTTGAAGCCGTCGATCAGGGCATTGAAACCGGACTGTAGCGGCAATCCCTGCAACGTAATCCCGAGGATAATGGCGATGGCGCTGGCCAGCAGCATCAAGGGAATAGTGGGCTTCTTGGCGATCGCCCCCCACAGCACAATCAGCGGGGGCAGCAGCAGGAGAGGATTGAAGTGGTAGAGCTGCTCCAGTGTGGACAGGATGGTGATGACCTTCTCCGGTGTGGCCACCTCTTCACCGATGACTGAAAAACCGGCGACGAAGAAAACGCCGGCAGCCAGCAGGAAGCTGGGCAGCGTGGTCCAGAGCAGGTGCTGGATATGGGCGTAGAGGGTGGTATCGGCCACAATGGCGGCGAAGTTGGTCGAATCGGAGAGAGGAGAGATCTTGTCGCCGAAATAGGCGCCTGACACCACCGCCCCGGCTGCCGCTGCCAGCGAAACATCCAGACCGTGCGCAACCCCCATCAGGGCTACCCCGACGGTGCCCGCTGATCCCCAGGAGGTACCGGTACAGACCGAGACCAGGCTGGTGATGAAGAAGGCCGCAATGAGAATGTATTGCGGGCTGATCAGCTTGAGCCCCCAATAGACCATGTAAGGGATGGTGCCGCTGAACATCCAGCAGCCAATCAATCCACCCACACAGACCAGGATCAGAATGACCGGCATCGCCTTGGCCAGCTTCTGGACGATGGACTGGATGATCTCGTCCCAGCTATATCCCTGCCAGCAGGCGAGCAGTGCTGTGAAGATGGCGGACAGCAGGAGCAGTGGCTCAATGCGCAATCCCATCAGAACATAGCCAACGATCAGGAGCCCCAGCATCACCAGAATGGGTAATGTGGCAAGCCCCAGGGTCAGGGTCTTTCTCTCTTGTTTCATCACAGTTGATCCATCGCTTCAGAACATGGCGCCATTGTGGGGCGAGCAGCCTGGTGGAAATGTGAGCCTTGCACGCCAGCCATGTAACCGGTTACATGGTGTTCTGGAACGTGATCATGGTCGCAGAAGGGGAGGTTGCGTCAGGGGCATAACCGACTCACGAATGACCAGTGCAGGGGTGAACTCATGGATCTCCGGGCCCGGGGCCTGCTGTTGCAGTCGGGTGATGGCCAGCTCGGCAGCCCGTTTGGCCATGGTCTCAATGGGGTAGTGCAGAGTGGTCAGTGTCGGGTAGAGGTAGCGGGCCAGCATGATGTCATCGAACCCGATAATCGACAGGTCTTCAGGGATCCGTCGCCCGCATTTTCTCAGGTGCGACATCATGCCTGCCGCCATCACATCGTTGAAAGTGAGCACGGCGGTTACCTCGGGGCACTCAGCAAGCAAGCGCGCCGCCGCCTGTTCGCCCCCCTCCTCGGTAAAGGGCTGGCTGATAACCCACTGTGGTTTGAGTGCCAGATGATAGTGAGCCATTCCTTGCTCATATCCCTCCAGGCGGAGCTGCCGATCGGCGATGGGCAAATCACAGGTGATGAAGCCGATCCGGCGATGACCTTGAGCCACCAGATGGTCGACGGCGGCTCGGGTGCCTGCCCGGTTGTCCAGCCAGACACTGCGGTGAGCCAGCTCGGGCAGATAGCGATTGATGGGAATGAGTGCTGGCATGTGTGAGGCGTAACGGAGCAGCAGTTCGTCAGAGAGGCGAGTGGTATGGGCAACGATGGCTTCGCAGCCCTGATTGATCAGAAACTCGAGCCCATACTGCTCCTGCTCGCTTTGATGGGACCCGCTACAGACCATCAACCGAAAGCCGTGCTGCCGGCTGATGGCTTCTACTCCGCGGGCCAGTCTGGCAAAGAAGGGATCGGCCAGATTGCCGGTCAACAGGCCGAGCATATTGCCGCTGCGTTTTGCCAGAGCCACTGCCGCCATGTCGCGTCGATAGTCGAGCGCACGCATTGCTTTCTCTACCCGTTCCCTGGTCGCCGGTTCAACATGGGCAGAGTTATTGATCACTCTTGAGACGGTTGCCGTCGAGACCTTGGCGAGGGTTGCGACCTGTCTGATGGTGGCCATCTGATTGCCTTGTTCATACTCCGGAGATAAGGGGCTCTCTTATAACGACAACTCGGTATGTCAGCTACCTCTTGCGGTTCGCTTTACTGCGATTTGTGATCGGAGTGGCACATTGGTGGTTTGCAAGGCGAATGAGATAAAGAGGCTAAGGGAAGGAGCAGAGACGATGCGGGGTGTACTATCACCAGATGATGGCGGAGGGGGATAAGCAAAGAGGCCGCCGTGAGTTGCGGCCTGTCTGCATCGGGCGCTGCCGGAGGGCAGGCAGGATCAGTTGAGGTCTTCGATGGAGAACTCGCCAGCGATACCATCACAGGAGATGGCGAAACCGCCGCTGAAGCGGGTGCTGAACTGGATCAGAAACGCATCATTGTCGTGCTCTTGCACAGGCAGGTTGATGGGCTTGCTGCGACGCAGGGGCTTGTGTGTTTGTACTGCTTTCATCATGGTATTTCTCTATATAAATTAGGTGTTTGCTCCTTGTATTGGCAAATGTCAGGTCAATGGGCGCGGTCGATTGGGTGAACGACAAGCGCGCAGGAATACCCAGCCCGGTTAAAGGGCGTCTGCACTTTCAAGGAATATGCTGATGCATAAATCAAATTGGGTGGGCAGATCGGGTCTGCACCGTGAGAGCCGGGCAACGCAGGCAGACAGCCTGACGGTTCTCAAGGCGAGTAAATCAGAAGAAGGTTATGCGGGTACTGGCAGGATTCATCGTGAGGTGAAGCATTGCAGGATAAACATAAACAGGGCTGATTAACTAGCCGACGCGCATTCTCTCCTCGAAATGAATAAAAAGCAAACAATAATTTGCCAATGTTGAAGTCAGTACGCTTTTCCTCTGTGTAATCAAGGGGCTATGAGCAGCAAATATTCGCATCTATCCGCCATAAAAAGAGGGCTCCCGACGGGAGCCCTCTCTCATTCTGCAACCAGCACAGTGGGCCGACTCAGTAGTCGCCACAGGCCTTCTTGGCGGCCGTGATCATCGGGGTGATGGTCATGCCTTGCACCACGATGGAGAACATCACCACCGAGTAGGTCATCACTAGGATGACCTCCCGCAGGTCGACGCCATGTTCCGGGATCATCATGACGCCGGAGGGGAGTGCCAGCGCCATCGCCATGGCCAGACCACCGCGCAGGCCACCCCAAGTGAGGATCCGTACCGAGAAGGTGTTGTAATTGCGGAATCGGCGGAAAGCCACATAGGGCAGCGACACGCTGATAAAGCGGGCACCCAGGCAGAGCGGTACCGCAATGACCAGCAGGATCCAGTCACGCCAGGCGAGATCCAGCAGTACCAGCGCCAGACCGATCAGCAGGAACAGCAGGGCGTTGAGGAACTGGTCCATCAACTCCCAGAAATGATCCAGGTGATGGCTGCTCTGCTCGGAGAAGCCGGAGTGACGGGTCCAGTTGCCGATCATGATGCCGGTGACCACCATGGCCAGTGCGCCGGAGACGCCGATCATGTTGGCAAAGGCAAAGCCGGCGGTCGGGATGCAGAGGGTCAGCAGCAGCTCCAATGAACCGTCGTCGGTGGCACTGATCATCACGTGGGCGATGAGGCCCAGCACGGCACCGAACAGGATGCCACCGAGGGCTTCGTGCAGGAACAGACCGGCCACGCTACCGAAGGTGGGCTCGACCCCGCCAAAGGCGACGGCAAACACGGTAGCGAAGATGACGAGGCCAACACCGTCGTTGAACAGGGATTCCCCTTCGATCTGGATGGCGATCTGGGGTGGCGCCTTCATCTTCTTGACGATGGCCAGGACGGCAATCGGGTCAGTGGGGGAGATCAGCGCGCCGAACAGCATGCAGTAGACCAGCGGCAACTCCCAGCCCAGCAGCTTGGCGATAAACCAGAAGCCGTAGCCGATGAGGAAGGTGGAGAGCAGGGTGGCAATGATGGCCAGAATGGTGATCTCCCACTTCTGGCTACGCAGCGCCTTGAGGTTGATGCCAAGGCCACCGGCGAACAGCAGGAAGCCCAGAATCCCCTTCAGCAGGAAGTTCTGGAAGTCGATGCTCTCCATGGTCTTGACGGCAAGAGGTTCCAGATTGAACCAACCCAGTTTGCCAAACAGCACCAGCAGTGCGGAGATCAGCATGGAGCCCGCAGTAATGGCGATGGTGGTCTGGATCTTCACAACATACTGGTTGGCAAAGGCGATAAAAATCGCCAACGCTGCCAGAAAACAGAGTGTGTAGTAGACGCTCATAGTTATTTTTTTCTCGTTGGTAGACAGCAAGCACGTATCCCTATGCAGGACGGGCATAGGTTACTCTCGGGCCCTATGTTACTCATTACCCATAAATGAGTATATGGTGGCACGTTTGGACTGATAGACGGCTAGATTTCCATTTTATTTGTTTGCTGTTAGGATGCTGTTTACGCAGTTGCATGGATGTAAGAGGAACACGCGGTGTCGAACGTAATGTCGAGCAGAGAGCCGAGCAAGCAGTCGGACATAACAAAGAAGCTGGAAGCCTGCCTCAGGGAGCGGATCCTGATCATCGACGGGGCCATGGGCACCATGATCCAGGGCTACAAACTCGGGGAGGCGGATTATCGGGGTGAGCGGTTTGCCGACTGGCATACCGACATCAAGGGCAACAACGATCTGCTGGTGCTGACCCGTCCGGCGGTGATCCGCGAGATCCACGAGCAGTATTGCGCTGCCGGGGCCGACATTCTCGAGACCAACACCTTCAACGCCACTCGTATCGCCATGGCCGATTACGAGATGGAAGAGTTTTCCGCCGAGATCAACCGGGAAGCCGCCCGTCTGGCCCGCGCCGTGGCAGACGAGTGGACGGCAAAAGATCCCGCCAAGCCGCGCTTCGTAGCAGGGGTGTTGGGCCCTACCAACCGTACCGCCTCCATCTCGCCGGATGTGAACGATCCCGGCAAGCGTAACGTCACCTATGACCAGCTGGTGGCCGCCTACACCGAATCGACCCATGCCCTGATCGAGGGCGGCGCCGACATCATCCTGATCGAGACCATCTTCGATACCCTCAACGCCAAGGCTGCCGCCTTCGCGGTGGAAGGGGTGTTCGAGGCGCTGGGCTACAGCCTGCCGGTGATGATCTCCGGTACCATTACCGATGCCTCCGGTCGTACCCTCTCCGGCCAGACCACCGAAGCCTTCTACCATTCGCTGCGCCACGTCAAACCGGTCTCGTTCGGTCTCAACTGTGCGCTCGGGCCAGACGAGCTGCGCCAGTATGTGGAAGAGCTGTCGCGCATCAGCGAGACCCATGTCAGTGCCCACCCCAACGCCGGTCTGCCCAATGCGTTCGGTGAGTACGACCTCGATGCCGTCGAGATGGCGGAGCATATCCGCGAGTGGGCCCAAAGCGGCTTTCTTAACCTGGTCGGCGGTTGCTGCGGTACCACCCCGACCCATATCAGCGCCATGGCCGACGCCGTGGCGGGCATCAAGCCGCGTGTGCTGCCCAAGCTGCCGGTAGCTTGCCGGTTGTCGGGCCTCGAGCCGCTGATCATCACCCCTGAATCCATGTTCGTGAACGTGGGGGAGCGTACTAACGTCACCGGTTCGGCCAAGTTCAAACGGCTGATCAAAGAGGGGCTCTACGACGAGGCGCTCGATGTTGCCAAACAGCAGGTGGAGAACGGCGCCCAGATCATCGACATCAACATGGACGAGGGGATGCTGGACGCCGAAGCGGCCATGGTGCGCTTCCTCAACCTCATCGCCGGTGAGCCCGATATCGCCCGGGTGCCCGTGATGATCGACTCCTCCAAGTGGGAGGTGCTGGAAGCGGGCCTCAAATGCGTGCAGGGCAAGCCGGTGGTCAACTCCATCTCCATGAAAGAGGGGGAGGAGAAGTTCATTCAGCAGGCGAAACTGCTGCGCCGCTACGGTGCCGCCGTTATTGTGATGGCGTTCGATGAGGCGGGGCAGGCCGATACCCGTGCCCGCAAGTTCGAGATTTGCCAACGTGCCTACCGGATCCTGGTGGATCAGGTCGGTTTCCCGCCGGAAGACATCATCTTCGACCCCAATATCTTCGCGGTAGCGACCGGCATCGACGAGCACAACAACTACGCGGTGGACTTCATCGAGGCGGTGAAGGACATCAAGACGCACCTGCCCCACGCCATGATCTCCGGCGGCGTCTCCAATGTCTCGTTTTCGTTTCGCGGCAACGAGCCGGTGCGCGAAGCCATTCACGCCGTCTTCCTCTACCACGCCATCAAGAACGGCATGGACATGGGGATCGTCAACGCCGGTCAGCTCGCCATCTATGAAGACATTCCGGCGGAGCTGAAAGAGAAGGTCGAGGCGGTGGTGCTCAACCTCAATGACAACGCCACCGAGGAGCTGCTGGCCATCGCCGAGAAGTATCGCGGTGCCGGTGCCCAGGCCGAGGATCCGCGGGATCAGGAGTGGCGCAGCTGGCCGGTGGGCAAGCGGCTGGAGCACGCGCTGGTCAAGGGGATCACCGACTTTATCGAAGAGGATACCGAAGAGGCGCGCGCTGGCGCCGAGAAGCCGCTGCACGTCATCGAAGGGCCGTTGATGGATGGTATGAACGTGGTCGGCGACCTGTTCGGCGCGGGCAAGATGTTCCTGCCGCAGGTGGTGAAATCGGCGCGGGTGATGAAGCGGGCGGTGGCCTATCTGCAACCCTATATCGAGGCAGAAAAGTCGGGTGGCTCCAGCAACGGCAAAATCGTGCTGGCGACCGTGAAGGGGGATGTGCACGACATCGGCAAGAACATCGTCGGGGTAGTGCTGCAGTGCAACAACTTCGAGATTGTCGACCTCGGGGTCATGGTCTCCTGCGAGACCATTCTCAAGACTGCGCGGGAGGTCGGCGCCGATATCATCGGGTTGTCGGGTCTCATCACCCCGTCGCTGGACGAGATGGTGCACGTGGCCAAGGAGATGGAGCGTCAGGGCTTCAAGCTGCCGCTCTTGATCGGCGGTGCCACCACCTCCAAGGCGCACACTGCGGTGAAGATCGAGCAGAACTACTCGGAGCCTGTGGTCTATGTCTCCAACGCCTCCCGCGCGGTGGGGGTGGCCCAGAGCCTGCTCAGCCCGGATCTCAAGGAGGCGTTTGTCGCCCGCATCGACAAGGAGTACGAGATCGCCCGGGATCAGCATGCCCGCAAGCAGCCGCGCTCCCGCCCGGTCAGTCTGGCCCATGCCCGTGCCAACCGGCATCAGCTGGATTGGGTTGGCTACCAGCCACCCAAGCCCCGCGAGCTCGGGGTGCAGAAGTTCGAAGATGTGGCCATTTCGGTACTGCGCCCCTACATCGACTGGACGCCGTTCTTCCTCAGCTGGGAGCTGGCGGGCAAGTATCCACGCATCCTTGAGGACGAGATCATTGGCGAGGAGGCGACCAGGTTGTTTGCCGATGCCAACGCCATGCTGGATCAGCTGGAAAAGGATCAGAGCGTGCGCTGCGCCGGGGTGATCGGTCTGTTCCCGGCCAACGCGGTAGGGGACAGCATCGAGGTCTACAGCGACGAATCGCGCACCGAGGTCATCAAGGTGCTGCACCACCTGCGCCAGCAGAGCGAGAAGCAGGGCTTCCCCAACTACTGTCTGGCGGACTATGTGGCGCCGAAAGAGAGCGGCAAGCCCGACTGGATCGGCGCCTTCGCGGTGACCGGCGGCATCGGTGAGGAGGCCATCGCCAAGGCCTACAAGGCGCAGCACGATGACTACAACGCCATCCTTATTCAGGCGGTGTGCGACCGTCTGGCCGAAGCCTTTGCCGAGTATCTGCACGAGCAGGTGCGAAAGCGGCACTGGGGTTATGCTCCCGACGAGGCCCTCAGCAACGAGGAGCTCATTCGCGAGAACTATCAGGGCATCCGCCCGGCCCCCGGTTATCCGGCCTGCCCGGAGCACACCGAGAAGGGGAGCATCTGGGAACTGCTGGAGGTGGAGCAGGCCATCGGCATGCAGCTCACCGAATCCTACGCCATGTGGCCGGGGGCGGCGGTGTCGGGCTGGTACTTCTCCCATCCCGAGAGCAAATACTTCGCGGTGGCGCAGATCCAGCAAGATCAGGTGGAAGATTACGCCGTTCGCAAGGGGATGACGCTGGCAGAGGCCGAGCGCTGGCTGGGGCCAAACCTGAGCTGACTCCCGCGTGACACCGGTTGATCTTTAACGAGAAACGGCGGCATCCTTGCACGGGTTGAACAACCTGCGCAGAGCCGCCGTTTAACCTGTTGGTCACAGTGATGTGGTAGCGTGCGGTTTGGTGTGGTTTGTCTTGTTGTCAGGATAAACAATTGGCGTTGTCTTGGCGCTGTGGCACCTTATACTCTCCCGCCCCATCCTGCCCAGGCACAGCCTTCTAGCGGAATTGTCATGAAGATCGCCATTTTATCCCGTGAGCCGAAAAACTACTCCACCCGCCGTCTGGTCGAGGTGGCACAGGCGCGCGGTCATCAGGTAGAGGTGCTCGACACCCTGCGCTGCTATATGAATATCGCTTCCCACAACCCCTCCATTCACTACGAGGGTGGGGAGCTGGGAAGTTATGACGCCGTGATCCCGCGGATCGGGGCCAGCATTACCGCCTACGGCACCGCCGTGCTGCGCCAGTTCGAGATGATGAACACCATGGCCCTCAACAGCTCGGTGGCCATCAGCCGTTCCCGCGACAAGCTGCGGGCGATGCAACTGCTCTCCCGCCACGGCATCGGCCTGCCCATCACCGGCTATGCCCACAGCACCCACGACGTGCCCGACCTCATCACCATGGTGGGCGGGGCGCCGCTGGTGGTGAAACTGCTGGAGGGAACCCAGGGGATTGGCGTGGTGCTCTGCGAGACCCAGAAAGCCGCCGAGAGCGTGATCGAGGCCTTTATCCAGACCAACAACAACATTCTGGTGCAGGAGTATATCCGCGAGGCCAATGGCGCCGATATCCGCTGTCTGGTGGTCAACGGCAAGGTGGTTGCCGCCATGCGCCGCCAGGCCCAGCCGGGGGAGTTTCGCTCCAACCTGCACCGTGGCGGCACCGCCGAGGCGATCAAGATCACCCCGGAAGAGCGCGCGACCGCCGTACAGGCCGCCAAGATCATGGGGCTGGATGTGGCGGGGGTCGATATCCTGCGCAGCGCCCGCGGCCCGCTGGTGCTGGAGGTCAACTCCTCCCCTGGCCTGCAAGGGGTGGAAGCCGCCTCCGGCAAGGATGTGGCTGGCAAGATCATCGAGTTCCTCGAACTCAAGGCGAGCCGCAAGAACAAACCGGCGGAGTGAGCCGCGGGCTTGCATCCGTCAGATAGAAACAGGGCGCCCTCGGGCGCCTTGTTGCTATCTGGCTGGCTGGTGGGTTGGCGGTGCCACTGCGCCCTCACCCTAGCCCTCTCCCAAAGGGAGAGGGAACTCTCCGGCGGCGATCATCGCCAGCCTTGCGCTAAATACGCCATCCTCGAGCCGGGTGTCGATCTGCCAGCCCAGCTTCTCGCAGATGCGCTGGATGATGGTGAGGCCACAGCCGTAGCCGAGGATCTGATCCGGCGCCGCCGCCGTCGGGTTGCTGATGGTGAGCACCGGGCCACACAGCTCGATGTCGATATGTCCTTCGGCATAGCTCAGGGCATTTTTCAGCAGGTTGCCGAGGGCAATGGCGAGCAGGGAGAGGGGGGCGTTTACTTCGCTGCTCTCGTCCAGGTTCAGCCGGATATCGAGTGCCTCCCGCTGCAACAGCGGAGCGAGGCGGGCCAGTTCCTGACGGATCAGCGGGGTCACCTGCTGCAGCGGTCGCTCCACTGCCTCCTTGCGGCCCAGCAGCAGGAAGGTCTCGGTGAGCAGTGCCATCTCGTCGGCGGCGGCGCGGATGCGGGTGGTGGCGCGTGCAGCCGGTGCGGGCAGATCCGTCACCTTGCCGAGCAGGGCCGCCGAGCCCTGGATCACCATGTTGGGGGTGCGCAGCTCGTGGCTGGCGAAGCGGCTGAACTCCTGCTCGCGGGCGAATACCGCGCTCACCTCCTGTTTACCGGCCAACAGTGCCAGCTCGATATCCCGCAGCTCCTGCCAGGGGGCGTCGGGTTCGAAATCAGCCTGATCCGGGGTGAGGTGGGCGACCCTCTGTTGCAGCCGTTGCAGCGGCCCTGTGATATGGCGTACCAGCCAGATGCCGAAGCCGAGGCAGGCGAGCAGCAGGGTCACCCCGATCAGCCGGGTGGCCAGATGCAGCTTGTCCTCGTAGGGGTCGAGGTAGTCATCGGCGTCGTCATTGAACACCAGATAGAGCAGTCCCTCACCGGAGGGGTGACGGGCCACCAGAAAGTGTTTGTCCTCCTTGCCCAGCTGATGCTCGAAAAAGCCGGGAGTCTGGTAGGGCTTCAGCCATTTCGGCAGACGGCCCGACTCGGTCCAGTAGCTGGAGAACTGTCTGGGGCTCGGGGCTGCGGCGGCCGGGCCGAGTCGCAGCCAGTCATCGCTGTAGCGGGTCACTTCGGCTTCCAGCCAGTGGCGCAGGCTCAGCTCCTCCATCTTGTCCTCGGCCACCATCATCAGGCCGGAGAGCAGGATCAGCAGCACCACCCCGGCGCCGCCGAGTGCCATGATCAGGCGGCGGCGCAGGCTCGGCAGGCTCATGCGCTCACCAGTCGGTAGCCCTGGCCGTGCAGGGTCTCCAGCATGGGAGTGGGGAAGGGTTTGTCCAGCGCGTTGCGCAGGGCGTAGATGTGGCTGCGCAGGGCATCGGAGTCGGGCTCCTCATCCCCCCAGACGGTGTCGAGCACCTCCTGACGGCTGACGATGGCGGGGGCGCGGCGGGCCAGCAGCGCGAGGATTTGAAACGGGATCTTGCCGAGCTTGAGGGGCTCACCGGCGCGGGTGGCGAGGCCGCTGGCGACATCGACCGTCAGATCGCCAAAGCTGATGACCCCCACATCGCCGCGCGGGCCGCGCAGACTGAGGGCTTGCAGCCGCACCTCCAGCTCCTCCATGGCGAACGGCTTGACCAGATAGTCATCCCCTCCCGCCTTGAAGCCTGCCAGCTTGTCTTCCAGGCTGTCGCGGGCGGTGAGAAACAGTACGGGAGTGGCAATCCCCTGCTCGCGCAGGCGCGCCACCGTGCTGAGGCCATCGAGGCGCGGCATCATCACATCCATGATGATGACGTCGAAACGCTGATCCTCCAGCAGTTGCAGCGCCGCCTGACCGTGATAGGCACAATCGAGGCGGTGACCGGCCAGCTCCAGATAATCCATGATGGTTTCCGCCACCTGAGGATTGTCTTCCACTACCAAAATCTTCATGCTTTGCTCTCCTGGTTGGCGAGCGTTTCACGCTCTTTTCACACCGGATTCGGCATCCTGTTTGCCAGTGTAACCCCGAGGATCCCTGATGAAGAAGTCTCTCTGCGCCCTCCTGCTGTTGATCTTGTTGCCACTTGGCACCGCACAGGCGACCGAATTCAAACTGACCGGCCGCACCACCTGGCAGCTTGGCCAGTTGATGGTCAACGGCATGCCGTTCGTGATCGACGACCAGACCCGCTTCAAGGATTGGCTCAACGAGGATGATCTCGGCGGTACTTGGGTCGAGATGAAGGGGGTGGTGGAGAATGGCGTGCGCTATGTACGCAAGGTCGAGGCCCTCGACGAAGATGACAAGGACGAAATGGATCTGGAGGGGCCGGTCGAAGGGGGGCGGATCTGGGGCTACACCACCTCGGACAACAGTCTGGTGCCGTTTGAAGGGCGCTGGCTCGAGCTGGAGTGCAAGTTTGACGGCATGCGCCTGAGCCGCTGCCGCGAGGATGACTGATCCGATCTCTGCGTTCCGATTAGAAATGCTCCCGAATGAAGCCCATGCTTGTCCAGCATGGGCTTTTTGTTCAGGGACGAACGAAGATGGAACAATCGAGAAAGTGGTGTGCATGGATGCTGGGTGTGCCGCTCTGGGCGGCGCAGGCGGGAGCCGACGAATTGTGGCTGGTGGAGCTGGAGCACAGCGACGGCATCCGCCTGCAATTTCAGGGGGCCGAGGTGGAGCAGGGCAGTGCCGCCGCCTGGCGGCAGGGGGAGATTTGGCCGCAGCCACTCAAACCCGGCGACCAGCTCGCTCTGCTGGTCGCCGATGGCGTTGCCACCCGGATTGAGCTGCTGGCCGCCAGAGCCCCGCTGGTCCGTCAGCCCTGGCAGCGGGCGCAAGATCGCCTGCAATCCTTCGATGACCGGCAGCTCACGCTGGCAACCTTGGGCACTGTGCCACTCAATCCGCAGGTGCGCTGGGTCAACGGTTCGGCCGCCGATCTGCATGCCGGGAGCGAGCTGGTATTGATCCGTTCGGCGGATGGAATATTGCAGGGAATTGAAGTGATCAATCCGGAAGAGTAATTCAGCACCTTCTTATTTAATATGGTTTCACCATATTGTGGCAGCCATTAAATAATGACTGTCACAATATTTATGATTTATCCCTCAATAAAGTCATCGCTCTAATTATTTTCCTGTATCACCATTATTTTGTTTGTCATGGATGTTTTTTGGTGGTTTATTTTATTTGTGTCAGGTTTTGTCGGAGTCCATACCTGTCAAATGAAAAAGGATATTTCTACACAATAACAATTATCGTATGTCTGAAAGAGGGATAAATGATGAATAGAATAATTACCGCCAATCTGGCGCTTTTGGCGTCTTCATTGATGCTCGCTCAGGTGCAGGCGGCTGAACCTGTCTACCCTGATCAGGTCAAGTGGGCGGGTCTTGGGACGGGCGTCTGTGCCAGTGGTTACCGTCCTCTGACCCGTGATGAAGCCATGAGTATCAAGGGTAATCTGGTCAGCCGCATGGGGCAGTGGCAGATCACCGGGCTGGCTGATCGCTGGGTGATTATGGGGCCTGGATATAATGGCGAAATCAAACAGGGCACTGCCGGAGAAACCTGGTGTTATCCCAACTCACCGGTTTCCGGAGAAATACCAACACTCTCTGTCTGGAATATTCCGGCGGATGATGAGGTCGATGTACAATGGCGTCTTGTCCACGACAATGATTATTTTATCAAGCCGGTCAGTTATCTCGCCCATTATTTGGGATACGCATGGGTGGGTGGAAATCATAGCCCCTATGTCGGGGAGGATATGGATGTTACCCGGGTTGGCGATGGCTGGTTGATAAAGGGAAATAATGACGGCGGCTGCTCCGGATATCGTTGCGGGGAGAAGAGCTCCATCAAGGTAAGCAACTTCTCATATACCCTGGAACCCGACTCCTTTAGTCACGGCCAGGTCACCGAGAGCGGCAAGCAGCTGGTGAAGACCATCACGGCCAATGCGACCAACTACACGGATCTGCCTCAGCAGGTGGTGGTGACCCTGAAGTACGACAAGGCCACCAACTGGTCGAAGACCGACACCTACAGCCTGAGCGAGAAGGTGACCACCAAGAACAAGTTTCAATGGCCGTTGGTAGGTGAAACCGAACTGGCCATCGAGATCGCTGCGAGTCAGAGCTGGGCTTCCCAGAAAGGGGGCTCGACGACCGAGACCGTCTCGGTTGAAGCGCGCCCCACGGTGCCGCCTCACTCCAGCCTGCCGGTGCGGGTTGCCCTCTACAAGTCCAACATCTCCTACCCCTACGAGTTCAAGGCCGAGGTCAATTATGACCTGACCATGAGGGGCTTCCTGCGTTGGGGCGGCAATGCCTGGTATACCCATCCGGAGAATCGCCCCACCTGGGAGCACACCTTTGCCGTCGGCCCGTTCCGCGACAAGGCGAGCAGCATCCGCTACCAGTGGGACAAGCGTTATATCCCGGGTGAAGTGAAGTGGTGGGACTGGAACTGGACCATCAGCGAGTATGGTTTGTCGACCATGCAGAATAACCTGGGTCGTGTGCTGCGCCCGATCCGTTCGGCAGTGACCGGTGACTTCTATGCCGAGAGCCAGTTTGCCGGCGATATCGAAATCGGTCAGCCCCAGACCCGTTCCGCGGCCTCTGCTCAGTTGCGTAACGCCTCTGCTGAAGGTGTGGCTCTGACTGGTGTGGATCTGGATCAGGAGGCCCTTGCCAACGAAGGGTTTGGCAACGTATCCCTGACCATAGTTCCGGTTCAATAACCTCACTCGCAGGCCCCTTTCACAGGGGCCTGTTTCTGTTCCGCGCAAGACGATGCATTTGCCCTGCGTCCCTCGATTTTCCCTCTTTTTCTCCTCTTCTCCCTGAATGATCACTGCGGGAAGCTATGGCTTGCCAAGGTGATGCCAAGGCAGGTTTGACCTCTGTTTGGGGTGGCCCCGTGAGCGAGGCATTGTTCACTCATTTGTTGAAAGAGGCGTGTTGGCCAGATTGTTAACGGCTTGTGCTTTAGATTTTCCCCCTTATACTGGCGCCATCTTGTCGGAGTGCTGACCGTCGAACGACGCGAAGCTGAGACCGTTAATTCGGGATCCGTGGAACCTGATCAGGTTAAAACCTGCGAAGGGAACAAGGGTAACTTGCGGGTTACCGCGCCGGAGGAGGAACAAGCCTCTTCCGCTCATCGAAGGGGTAACCCTGATGGGTCAGGGCGCACAGGAGGGAGTCTGTCCCGTCCGGTTGTCCAGCACGTGGGGCGCCTTGCCCAAAGCATGCAGAGAGCGGGAAGCGGCAGAACAGCAGCGCGGAGATCCATCCCGCGCGCACTCCCTCCCGAGATAAAGACCCCGCCGCAAGTTCATCTTCTCCTCGAACTCCAGACAAGCAAACACCCATAACTTCAACCAGTTAATGTGAGTTTTGCTATGTCTACTTCTGTATCTGATACCACCAAATCCAGCCGCCGCGAGCAGCGCTCCAGCGCCCAAGCTTTTATCGACAGCCTCAAGGGGATGGCTCATCCCAACTCCCGCCGCATCTTTATCGAGGGCTCCCGCCCCGATATCCGTGTCCCGCTGCGGGAGATCCAGCTGGCTGACACCTTCGTCGGCGGCACCAAAGATGATCCCCAATTCGAGCCCAACGAGCCGGTGCCGGTCTACGACACCTCGGGCCGTTACGGGGAGGAGGGGGTCGCCATCGACGTGCGCCGCGGCCTGCCGCGCCTGCGGGAAAACTGGGTGCTGGAGCGGGATGATACCGACGAGCTGCCGGGGCTCAGCTCCACCTTCACTCAGGAGCGTCTGGCCGATGAGGGGCTGGATCATCTGCGCTTCGAGCATCTGCCCAAGCCGCGCCGTGCCAAGCCGGGCCGCCGGGTCACCCAGCTCCACTACGCCCGCGCCGGTATCGTCACTCCCGAGATGGAATTTATCGCCATTCGCGAGAACATGGGTCGCGAGCGGGTGCGCTCTGAACTGTTGCGTACCCAGCATCCGGGCCGTGATTTTGGTGCCCGCCTGCCGGAAAATATCACCCCCGAATTCGTGCGTGATGAGGTGGCCGCCGGTCGCGCCATCATCCCCAGCAACATCAACCACCCGGAAGCGGAACCGATGATCATCGGCCGCAATTTTCTGGTGAAGATCAACGCCAACATCGGCAACTCGGCGGTCACCTCCAGCATCGAAGAGGAGGTGGAGAAGCTGGTCTGGTCGACCCGCTGGGGCGCCGACACCGTGATGGATCTCTCCACCGGCCGCTATATCCACGAGACCCGCGAGTGGATCCTGCGCAACAGCCCGGTGCCCATCGGTACCGTGCCCATCTATCAGGCGCTGGAAAAGACCAACGGCATCGCCGAAGACCTTACCTGGGAGCTGTTCCGCGACACCCTGCTGGAGCAGGCCGAGCAGGGGGTGGACTACTTCACCATCCATGCCGGTGTCTTGCTGCGCTTTGTGCCGATGACCGCCAAGCGCCTCACCGGCATCGTGTCGCGCGGCGGCAGCATCATGGCCAAGTGGTGCCTCTCCCACCATAAAGAGAACTTCCTCTACCAGCACTTCCGAGAAATTTGCGAGATCTGCGCCGCCTATGATGTGGCCCTGTCGCTGGGCGATGGTCTGCGTCCGGGCTCCGTCTATGATGCCAACGACGAGGCCCAGTTCGCCGAGCTGCGCACCCTGGGCGAGCTGACCAAAATTGCGTGGGAGTACGACGTGCAGGTGATGATCGAGGGGCCGGGTCATGTGCCGATGCACATGATCGAGCGCAACATGACCGAGCAGCTGGATCACTGCCACGAGGCGCCGTTCTATACGCTGGGCCCGCTCACCACCGACATCGCCCCCGGTTACGATCACTTCACCTCCGGCATCGGTGCCGCGCTCATCGGCTGGTACGGCTGCGCCATGCTCTGCTACGTCACCCCCAAGGAGCATCTGGGGCTGCCCAACAAGGAGGATGTGAAGCAGGGGCTGATTACCTACAAGATCGCCGCCCACGCCGCCGATCTGGCCAAGGGTCATCCGGGTGCCCAGATCCGCGACAACGCCATGTCCAAGGCGCGCTTCGAGTTTCGCTGGGAGGATCAGTTCAATCTGGCCCTCGACCCCGACACCGCTCGCGCCTACCACGACGAGACCCTGCCGCAGGAGTCCGGCAAGGTGGCTCACTTCTGCTCCATGTGCGGGCCCAAGTTCTGCTCCATGAAGATCACTCAGGATGTGCGTGACTACGCAGCAAAGCTGGAGGCCGTTGAGATCAAGCTGGTCGGTATGGATGGCCAGCAGGAGCAGGTAGTGGCTCAGGTGGAGAGCGGCATGGCCCGCATGGCGGAAACCTTCAAGGAGACCGGTGGCGAGATCTACCATCAGGCTGCGGCGCTGAAACAGGCCGCAGGGGAGGAGGCGTGAGCAGCGCAAGCGGGGCTGTCAGCCCCGCCGATCTGCTGCCTGTGACGGACTCCCGCCCAGTTGTCTGGACCATCGCCGGTTCAGACTCCGGTGGCGGTGCCGGCATTCAGGCCGACTTGCATACATTGCACGACCTCGGCGTGCACGGTTGCTCGGTCATCTCCGCCATTACCGCCCAGAACTCGGTGGCGGTGAAGATGGTCGACCCTGTGCTGATGCAGACTTTTACCGCCCAGATCGACGCCCTCGGTGTCGATCTGCCGCCGGCCGCCATCAAGATTGGCCTGCTGCCGACCCGGCTTCACGTCGAGGTGCTGGCCCGCCGACTGGCAGCCACCCCGGCTCCCTTCGTGGTCTACGACCCGGTGGCCATCGCCAGCACCGGCACCCCGATGGCGGAGCCCAATATGCTGGAGGCGGTGCGCGAACAGCTGCTGCCACGTCTCTCGCTCATCACCCCCAACGGCCCCGAACTGGAAGCCCTGACCGGCATTCCCGCGACCAGCCCTGTGCTGGTGCGCTTCGCCGCCCAGCGGCTGCGCGAACTCGGCGCCCGCGCCGTGCTGGTCAAGGGGGGTCATCTGGAGTGGAGCGGGGAGCTGTGTCTGGACTACTACCAGGACGAGACCCGCGAATTCTGGCTGGCGGCGCCGCGCCTGAATACCCGCCATGGCCACGGCACCGGCTGCTGCTACGCCAGCGCCATCGCCGCCGTGGTGGCGCAGGATTATCCGGTGGAGGACGCCATCACCCTGGCGCGAGCCTACCTGCAACAGGGGTTGGCGGCGGCGCAGGGAGTGGGGGCAGGCCCGGGTCCCATCGCCCATCTCGGCTGGCCCGCCGATCTGGCTCACTTCCCCCGAGCCGTATTGGCGGGCTCAACAATCGATCGCCGCTTCGGGCTTTATGAAACAAGCAGTGCCCGCCTGCCGGATGGCCCCTTTGCCGCCACCGAACACAACCTCGGCCTCTATCCGGTGGTGGATTCGGTCAAGTGGCTGCGCCGCCTGCTGGGGCTGGGGGTCAAGACCATCCAGCTGCGGATCAAGAATCTGCCCGCCGCTCAGGTAGCACCGGTCATTCGCGATGCGGTAGCGCTCGGTCGCCGTCATGGGGCGCGGCTCTTTATCAACGACTACTGGCAGCAGGCCATCGAGGTGGGTGCCTGGGGCGTGCATCTGGGGCAGGAGGATATGGAGACCGCCGATCTCGCCGCCATTCAGGCGGCCGGGCTGCGCCTTGGCATCTCCACCCACGGCTACTTCGAGCTGATGCGGGCCCGCGAGCTGGCCCCCTCCTATATGGCGCTGGGTCATATCTTCCCGACCAATACCAAGGCGATGCCTTCGCGCCCACAGGGGCTGGAGCGGCTGCACCGCTACCGCGCCCTGATGGCGGAGTGGCCGACGGTGGCCATCGGCGGCATCAGCGAGGAGCGGGTGGCGGCGGTCAAGGCAAGCGGAGTCGGCAGCATCGCGCTGGTCTCGGCCATTACCGCCAGTGACGACTGGCAGGGGGTGACCGAACGGCTGCTTGCCGCCGTGGGGGCGGGGGATGAGCCGCGTTCGGCCACTGTTATACGGGAGGCTGAACATGCGCTCTGATGCCGCTTCTCTTAGTGACAAAGAGTATCTGAGATACGGCCGCCAGCTGATGCTGGCGGAAGTGGGGGAGGCGGGTCAGGCGCGGCTGAAAGATAAGTCTGTGCTGATCGTGGGCTTGGGAGGGATCGGCTCGCCGCTCGCCCTCTATCTCGCCGGGGCCGGGGTGGGCACCTTGTGGCTGGCCGATGGCGACACGGTGGACTCCAGCAACTTGCCGCGCCAGATCCTGTTCGATAGCGAGGCGGTCAACCACTCCAAGGCGGAGCTGGCCCGCGAGCGCTTGGCCGCCCACAACCCGCTGGTGGAGCTGATCGCCATCAACCAGCGGCTCGATGCCGCTAGCCTGCCGGAGTTTGTGGCCGAGGTAGATCTGGTGATCGACTGCTGCGACAACCTCGCCACCCGGCAAGCCATCAACGCCGCCTGCGTGGCGCAGGGCAAGCCCTGGATCTCCGCCGCCGCAGTGGGTTGGCAGGGGCAGCTGATGGTGCGCACCAGCAGTGAGCACGCCTGCTACGCCTGCCTCTATCCGCTGGATACCAAGGTGAGTCAGAGCTGCGAGACCAGCGGCGTCACCGGCCCGCTGGTCGGGGTGATGGGCTCTTTGCAGGCGCTGGAGGCACTGAAACTGCTGCTCGGGATGCCAAGCCCGGTCGCCGGCACACTGCGCCGCTTCGATGCTTTGACCCATCAGTGGCAGACCCTCACTCTGGCCCCCGATCCCGATTGCCCGGTTTGCGGACAGCGCCGATGCCCGACACACGATAAGGAGATCACCCCATGACCCTCACCATTCGACTCAACGATAAAGCCCAGCAGCTGGCGGCAGGGCAGAGCGTGGCTGACCTGCTGGCGGCGCAAGGGGTCAATCCCCAAGGGGTAGCGGTGGCCCTTAACGGCGCCGTGCTGCCCCGTGGCCGCTGGGCCGAGACCCGTCTTAATGACGGGGATGAAATTCACCTCTTCACCGCCATTGCGGGAGGCTGACCCATGATGCTCACAGTCCCATCTTCGCGTGCTCTGCCTTGCGGTGGAACCTCATCTCTTCTTATCGCAGTGGCAGGAGGCTGACATGCTCAAGATTGCCGATCACACCTTCTCATCGCGCCTCTTTACCGGCACCGGCAAGTTTGCCCGCCCGGAACTGATGGCCGCTGCCATCGAGGCGAGCGGCTCCCAACTGGTCACCATGGCCATCAAGCGGCTCGAACCGGGCAAGGCCCACGACGATATCCTGAGCCCCTTGCTGCAACTCGGGGTCAAGCTCTTGCCCAACACCTCCGGCGCCAAGACTGCCGCCGAGGCGGTGTTTGCCGCCCATCTCGCCCGCGAGGCGCTGGGGACGAACTGGCTCAAGCTGGAGATCCACCCCGATCCGCGCTATCTGCTGCCCGATCCCATCGAGACGCTGAAAGCCGCCGAGCAGCTGGTGAAAGAGGGCTTTGTGGTGCTGCCCTACTGCGGGGCCGACCCCGTGCTCTGCAAGCGGCTGGAAGAGGTGGGCTGCGCCGCCGTGATGCCGCTCGGCGCCCCCATCGGTTCCAATCAGGGGCTGGTGACCCGGGAGTTTCTCTCCATCATCGTCGAGCAGGCCAATGTGCCTGTGGTGGTGGATGCGGGGATCGGTGCGCCGAGCCATGCCGCTGCCGCCTTTGAGCTGGGCGCCGATGCCGTGCTGGTCAACACCGCCATCGCGGTGAGCGGCGACCCGATTGCCATGGGCCGCGCCTTTGCACTGGCCTGCACTGCCGGTCGCAGCGCCTATGAAGCTGGCCTTGGCGCCCGCGCCCTGCAGGCCCAAGCCTCCAGCCCGCTTACCGATTTTCTGGGGGCGTTATGAGTCATGATGCTGGTGCGATGGGTCGCTCCGAGCCTTTTGCACAACCTCAGGTGCGCCCGAGTGATAGCCCCCCTCTCGGCTCTTCACAAAATAAGGGAGAGGGGCTGGGGGTGAGGGCTAAGGAGCCTTCCTTTATCGACCGATGGCAGGAGCTGGATTGGGACGATATCGGCATGCAGATCCGTGCCAAGACGGCCGCCGATGTGGCACGCGCCCTGAGCGCACCACGCCGCACCCTGAGCGATTTTATGGCGCTGATCTCGCCAGCCGCCGAGGCGTATCTGCCGCAGATGGCGGCCGAGGCCGAGCGGCTGACCCGCCAGCGCTTTGGCAACACCATCGGCTTCTATGTGCCGCTCTATCTGTCGAACCTCTGTGCCAACGACTGCACCTACTGCGGCTTCTCCATGAGCAACCGCCTCAAGCGCAAGACCCTGAATAGCGAGGAGATTGAGCGCGAGTGCCTCGCCATCAAGGCGCGCGGTTTTGACAGCGTGCTGCTGGTGACCGGCGAGCACGAGAACAAGGTGGGGCTCGCCTATTTTCGCGAGGTGATGCCCATCATCCGCCGCCACTTCAGCACGGTGGGGATGGAGGTGCAGCCCCTCTCGCAGGCCGAATATGCGGAGCTGAAAAGCCTTGGCCTCGACGCCGTCATGGTCTATCAGGAGACCTACCACGCCCCCACCTACGCCCGCCACCATCTGCGCGGCAACAAGCGGGACATCGCATGGCGCCTCGCCACGCCGGATCGGCTCGGCCGCGCCGGTATCGACAAGATAGGTCTGGGGGCGCTGATCGGTCTCTCTGCGGATTGGCGCGCCGACAGCTACTTTGTCGCCGAGCACCTCGCCTGGCTTGAGCGCCACCACTGGCAGAGCCGCTATTCGCTCTCCTTCCCGCGCCTGCGCCCCTGCACCGGTGGGCTGGAGCCTGCCGTGGTCATGTCGGATCGCCAGCTGGCCCAGCTTATCTGTGCCTGGCGCCTCTTCTCGCCCACGCTGGACTTGTCCCTCTCCACCCGCGAGTCGGCCACCTTTCGCAACGGCGCGGTGCGCCTTGGCATCACCCAGATGTCGGCCGAGTCGCGCACCCAGCCGGGGGGCTATGCCGAAGGGGATGCGGAGGAGCTGGAGCAGTTCGCCATCCACGACGACCGCCCGGTGGGGGAAGTGGCCGCCGCCGTGCGACAGGCCGGGTTGCAGCCGGTGTTTAAAGATTGGGAACCGTTTTTGGGTCGTTAACGACGTTTACACCAGTGTTAACAGACAGCGGCAAGCAGATCGGAGGGGCAGACCCCGCCACTGCTTGCCGCTTTGTTTTGTTTGCTCCAACACGATTGTTTCGTTGGTGCGACGATGATTCTTGATATCGTTTCGCCAGTGCAAAAATCGTGAGTGCGGGTCAGCTTATCGAGTGGGTCATTGCGACCATTAGCAATGGCCGATTTGGGGTAAGATTTGTGCCGGTTGCTACTATGCAGAACATGTTTATGCGAACAGTCGTAGGGTCGATTAGCCGTCAGGCGTAATCGTCCGCTCCGTGTGATATGTGATGAGTGAAACGGCACGGCTACGCCGTGCACGACGCGAGGCCGCTGGCCTCGAAGGTGGTTAGCCCGCCCTTCGGGCCGGGGATCGTGATTTTGGAAAGACCCAAAGTCACTCCCTTGGTTTATTCCACGCGGTGGATTTGAACAAGCAACTGGTACAAACATAATGTTATGGAGCCTATGTTGTGTGGCTCCTCGGTAGTGCAGTAAAAATTTTGGCGCTTGATAAATACATTATGAAAATAATACATTAAACGTTTAAGCTTTTTTTAAACGAGCTTTTAGTCGTTTAATTTGCTGTTGCTTATAGAGCTTCAAATAATCTTTTTGAATTGCCTCAATGACGTTGAAAATAACATTGAAGCCAGAGAAGTCTATAGTTTCTTTTTTCTTCTCGATAACAGCAGTTGCAAATATGTTTTTGCCATAAAACTTTTCATTTGAGTAATCATTTTCAGTAGTAAAGCTTTTTCCTCCAAGTTTTACCGAGAGAACTGAGTCATCGAATAGATCTTCTATCGATGTATCATTTTTCTTTTTGTTTGGAATGATAAGAAGATATAAGTTACAACAGACGTGCACATAGAGTGCTTTTTTCAATGATGGTATGCCATTTAAAGTTGTTTCACCATCTGAATTTACTAGTCGACATTGGCCTTCTTTTTGAAGGCTACCGATTATTTTTGGAAGGCCATCATCGTTATCAAGGATGATTATTGTTGGTCGTTTTGGCTCGGGTGCTTGATAGCTAGAGTAATTCTCTCGATAGTTTTTTATAAAGTCAGATAAGTATGGGGTTCCTCCATTTAGTGATAAAAGATATTTTGTTCTTCTTGTGTATTTGAAAAACTCAAAGTTAGCTAGGCCATCTTTGTCAACTAGTGATGGATGTAAGTTATGTAATGACTTTATCGCACAACGAAGATATATGATATCGGTTTTACCCTCACAAATAATAGTTGTCTTTTCATTGCCATAAAAATTCTTGTAGAATAAAAACCGGCTGAAAGTTTTCTCTCTGCTACTGAATAGTGGCGCCTTATTACTTCCATGTTTTGCTAGCACATATAATGGATTTGTTTTTATAGGTTTTCTTATTTTGTTTGAATAGTCGATTTGGTCAATAAAGTTTAGTTGTCCATATAACTGAGATAATGTGCCTGGTTTTGCTTTCTCATTGTCATCAAGTATGTAGTAAGTCCCAGTCCTAAATAGAGATTCACATTTTGCTCTAACGCCTTTCCAATACTCTTTTCTTACATTTACTTTTTTGTTAACTATTAGGCCGGTGACATCTTGACGTGATGTATGATATTGAATTCTTGTTTTTATTGAATTTATCTCAAAGCCAGAACGGCGAATTTCTTGTCGTAGTTTTTTCCCTATCACATAATCATCGTTCTCAATTCTGGCTAGCGACGTTGGAAAAATATATTCTCTTGTTGAAAATGTTATGTCATCAGCATATCGGGTGTAAAAACACGAATGTCTGCTAGCTAGTTGAGAAAGTCTAATATCTAAGGAGTGTGTTATTAAATTACTTATAATTGGTGAGCAAGGACTACCCTGAGGCAAAGAGTTATTATAGCAAGCTATTTGAGCTATTACGGTTGCAATATCCGGATGAAGTTCAAATTTTTTATTTTTAATAAAAAAGCCCCTAACTCTGCCAAAGTTAAAGCAATCAAAAAAATCTTTTAAGTCTATATTTAAAACATTCTTTTTGTTTTTATGACATGACGCATTTGTATATATAGATTTCTCTCTAATAAATCCATGGGAGAGGTTAGACGTGCGTTCATCTTCACTTGTCATTTCCTCTAGGCAATCTTGCAATATTAAAGATAGTTTCTTTTGTATTATCTTTAATTCTCGTTGAGGCGCGAAAATTGTCCTTTCCCCACCTTTCTTTTTAGGGATTTTAAATTCAGAGTATAAGCTGGAAACTTTCTTTCTATACAATGCGTTGGTTAGTGTGGATGTGTTTATATCTAAAATTTCTGCCAAGTCTTTTTTTGTTTTGGCATTTTGGAGATTTATAAGAATGGACACCGATTCCTCCGTAGATAGTGGCTTATGGGCACTCCTACGCAAGCGCGCGACATCTCAGCGTGGTGCTGATATCGCTTAGGGGGCAGTCCAGCGGACATTATTTTCACAGACTCCGAAACAAAGTCAAAAATCTGCCCATAAGCCAAGCAGGAGCATACCGTAAAGGAGGGATGTGATAAATAAGAGACTTCCTATACGTGACGAAGATCATGTTTTTATATGTTGTGTCTTGGTGGGAATAATGAAATATGCACGTCTTATTCTTGGTGTAAGTTAGTTAAAATAAAGAGTGGAATGTTGTTTCCCCATCATATTACTGGTGTGGATTTGTTATTTGTAGATGTTCATGTTTTAGCGTTTTTATTACTGGATTTAGCTTGTTGTAATAAGGGAGTAGATATGCGCATCAAGATGCTGTCCATGAAGAAAGATGCGATTTCTAGCCCGACACTCAAAGGTAGCCCCAGCGGCGATGGCCACCTCCTTGCTGGCGCTGTTGCCAATCCCCATTACGATCTCCAGCCGAAATAGACCCAACTGTTCAAAGCCAGAGTCACGCTGCAGAGCGACCGCCCGCCGCACGGAAACGCCCGGTTCGAACGGGCGGATCACGAGTCTGGTGTTGGCAAGGCGCGGGAGTGTCATCACTTGTCCTGCTTTTTCAGAAAGTAACTGATATGCCCCGGCGGCATATCGGGCAGCTGGCCAAAGACCTCGTAACCCTGCTTCTGATAGAAGGGGAGGGCCTGAAAACTGGTGGTTTCCAGATGGTAGTTGGTGATGCCCTTGCTTTGGGCGTACTGCTCCATGGCGCCGAGCAGGCGGCCGCCCCAGCCATCGCGGCGGATGCTTTCATCGATCCAGAGCCAGTCGACATGCAGCCAGCCCCACTTGATGTCGGCGATGATGCCGCCGTGTACCTTGCCCTCTTTATCCTTGATAAAGCTGGCGATCCGCTCGCGCAGATGGGTACCGGCGTGTTCCTTGTTGTAGCCCGAGAGACCAATGCGCAGCGCTTCGATCTCATCGTCCTGAGGCGGTTGGGGTGGGGTGAGTTGCATAGTGCTTCCTGCTTGAGTGTGATGATCTCTGTCGGGTTCCGGCGTGTTGTGCGCCGGGCTTACCGCTGCGTTACTGTTGATGTTTTACCGGCACTACCCTAACGGAATCGGGTGGAGCCGTGCCAGCTTTTTATGGGCCCAGGTTCGCCAGTCTCTGTCGCCCTGTGGTGGTGGGCGTATCGACCCCGCCGGGGTTTGTCCCTAGCATAAGGAGGATGCGGGGCAGGGGCTCCGCCATGCGGGCATGTGTTGATGCCCGTTTACGGACTTTTGGCGGAGAGAAAAGATGAAGCTGCGTTCCTTGTTGATGGTGGGGGCCCTGCTGCTGGGCGGTTGTGCGGTCAATCCCTACGGTGGCACTCAGGCTCCTGTCAGTGAGCCCGATCAGCCAGTGAGCCAGCCGGACAAGCCGGTGACCAAACCGGATAGCGGGGACGTTCAGCCCAAGCCGGTGGCGCCGACCGGACTGGCGCAGGCCATGGCCGATCTCTTTGTGCAGGCCCCCGAGGTGCGGGAGCTGGCGCAAACCGGTCAGCCGGTGCTGCTGCTCACCCCGCCCCAGAACGGCACCGGCGAGCCGGTGGACACCCGCGCCATGGCGGCGGCCATGAGCAAGCTCATCCAGAGCAAGAGCGGTTTTCACTTTGTCGACCAAGGGCAGGTGGCAGCCATCACCGGCCAGCTTGAGTATCAGCAGGGCAGGATGAACCCGGCCTCCCTGGTGCGGCTTGGCCGTCAGACCGGCGCCGGCTACATGCTGTACGGGGATCTGGTGGCCGAGGGGAGCCGTTATCGGTTGTCGATGACCCTGATGGAGCTGCGCAGCGGCGAGATGATCTGGAGCGGTAGTCGCTCCGCCAGCCACTGAGCGGTCTGCGACCAATCAAAAAGAGGGTTGAGTGCCTGTGCGCTCAACCCTCTTCTCATTTCTGGCCCTATGCCTGATGGGGCTTGTCTCTAGCGGATTGCCGCTTCCAGCGCGGCTATCTCGCCGCCGCTGATGAGCGGCAGGTTGCGGCTGATCTGCTCCACAGGCCAGTCCCACCAGGCGATGGCGTTGAGACGGGCTATGGTGTCGTCGTCGAAGCGGTAGCGGATCATCCTGGCGGGATTGCCGCCGACCACGGCGTAGGCGGGCACGTCACCGGTGACCACGGAGCGGGCGGCGATAATGGCGCCGTTGCCGACCTTTACCCCCGGCATGATCAGAGCCTCATAGCCAATCCAGACATCGTTGCCGATGACGGTATCCCCCTTGTAGGGGAGGCTGCCCGGGGCGGGTGCGGCATGCTCCCAGCCGTTGCCGAAGATAAAGAAAGGGTAGGTGGAGAAGCCGGAGGTCTGGTGGTTGGCGCCGTTCATGATGAACTTCACCCCGCGGGCGATGGCGCAGAACTTGCCGATGATGATCTTGTCGCCGACAAAGGGGAAGTGGTAGAGGACGTTGCGCTCGAAGCCCGCCGAATCCTCCGGGTCGTCGTAATAGGTGTAGTCACCCACCTCGATATTGGGCCCCTTGATGGTGTTCTTGATAAAACACACCTGGGGGAAGCCGGCCATGGGGTGGGGATTGGCGGGATCGGGTCCGTGCATCCGGGCTCCTTGGGTTGGCCGGGCTAGAGCGCCGGGAAGTAGCAGGCGCTCATGTCGATGGGGTGATCGGGGCAGCCAGGCAGATAGAATTGCCAGCCCGCATCGGAGAAGGCGCGCAGTTCGGTTTCGACAAACTTGATGGCGAGGCTCAGGGCCTGCAGGCTGTCGATGCCGTAGATAAAGGTTTTGTCGCTCAGCCCCGCCAGCTTCACCTTGCAGCGCCAGTCACCGCTGGCGGACTCGGGGTCTGGCTCGGGGGCCTTTATGGCGATCTTGAGGACGAGCTGTTCCCCTTCGGTGCTGATGGCGTCGAAGCGGGCGGTGACGATGGCGTTTTTCATCTGGCTATTCCTTTTCCCTGGTACAGCCCCTGCGGTTGCGGGGGGCTGGCGTTCCTGATGGCTGATGAGCTGAAAACTGGACTCGTGACGGCCAGCGTAAATGAACTTGTGAGTTGAAACAATGAGATATCATTGAGCGAGGGAGGGGCCATCCGCCACTGCGAACGGTCGCAAGTCAGAGCGGCGGTGGGCGCAGGCAATCCTTGCTGGCCGAGACGTCTGCATGCTGCTAGATGTAAAGGATTGTTGGCTATGACGGCAGATTTTTCTCCGTTGCCGATGAGGGCGAGTGAGTCCTTTTAAGGCAGAATATCTCCCCCCTGTTTGACCCTAACGTACAGGAGTCTCCGTGGCGCTTTCGGTAACCCAGCTTTATGAAGTGATGGCCCAACTGCCAGATCCCATCTTCATCCTCAGTGAAGATGGTTATTACGTGGAATATATCGGCGGCATGGAGCAGCAATCCTATCACGATGGCAATCCGCTGGCGGGCAAGCAACTGGCCGATGTGCTGCCACCCGAGATGGCCATGTGGGTCAAGGCACAGGTTGCCGAGTCACTGGCGAGCGGTCAGGTGCGGGTGGTGGAGTATGAGCTATCAGCAGCCGAGGTGGGGGGGATCAATGCCGCCGTCGGGCCGCAGGGGGTACAACGCTTCGAGGGCAAGATTGCCCCGCTGCCCTCCCTCTATGACGGCAAGCGGGCGGTGGCCTGGGTGACTCGCAATATTACCCGCCAGTACGAGTTGCAGCAGCGACTGCAGCGCCAGAGCGAGACCGATCAGCTGACCGGTCTCTACAACCGCCGCTTCTTCTTCGAGCACTGCCAGCCGCTGCGGACAGGGGAGGCGCCCTGTGGCCTTATCATGCTCGACATCGATCACTTCAAGCAGATCAACGATCACTACGGCCATCAGCAGGGAGATCGGGCCTTGCAGCGATTCAGTGGCTGCATCGATGCCCTGTTGCGTGCGGACGATCTCTTTGTGCGCAGCGGCGGCGAGGAGTTTCTTATCCTGTTGCCACGGATCGATGAGGCCGGTTTGCTGCAGATGGCGGAGCAGATCCGTGCTGCTGTCGAAGCATTGCCTGCCGATCCGGTCGCCATCACGGTCAGTCTGGGCACAACCCTGGTGCAGCCGGAGGAGGAGATCAATCAGGCGCTGGCCCGGGCCGACGAGTGGCTCTATCAGGCCAAGCGGGCAGGGCGCAACCGGGTGGCACACTGCCCGGCACGCTGAGCTTATTGGTCCTGTTATTGGCAGACATCACCTTTCCTTTTGCCATAAATAAATTGGCTGACATCACTGTCAATTAGTCGAAAAGTTGGCCGAATTATTTCACTCATATTCCACAGCTTAAGGTGTTAATATTATCGGCCTGATCGCTGGTCTTATTTGTGTTGTTGGGCAACAGCATGAGGTTTTATCGGTATGTTATCAAAAGGGTTTGGATCTGGTTCTGGATGACGAATGTGACACATTTCATTGTCTTTTGAAACAATCCGATTCAAACGGTCATGAATTATTAACCTTGACCAGGTTGGCGATTTCAACGATGGTAGCGTGGCAGCTCCGTTTCCTTCCGGTGGCCCTGTTGGCCACTGGCGGCGTTGTTTTTTCATGTGCAGGGCGATCTGCCATGACATATCGCCAGCCTGTTATTCGGGCCAATAAAAATAATGATGACAGACTAATAAGGTATATATTGCAATGAGTGTTTCTATTGCTGAAAAGAGTCACCCTGTTTCAAAATTGAAATGGGAGAAAAGCGATTCGGTATGGACCATGGGCTTATATGCCACTGCTGTTGGTGCCGGTACGTTATTTCTCCCTATTACTGTTGGCAGTAATTCCCCGGTTATTTTGCTGTTTATATTATTGCTGGCTTTCCCGCTCTCTTATTATTCCCACCGGGCATTGAGCCGCTTTGTGCTCTCCAGCTCCCATAAGGAAGGGGATATCACCCATGTGGTGGAGGAGCACTTCGGTGCCAGGGCGGGCAAGCTGCTGATGCTGGTCTATCTGATGGCCTTCTACCCCATCATTCTGGTTTACAGCATCTCCATCACCAATGCGATCCAGAGCTTCGTGGTACATCAGCTGGGGGATGCCGAGCTTCCCCGCGGCTTGCTGGTGCTGGGGGTGATGCTGGGCCTGCATCTGGTGCTGCTGGCCGGCAAACAGATCGTGGTGTCGGCCATCAGCGTGCTGGCGCTGCCCATGGTCGCCTTTCTGATTGGCCTCTCGATCTATCTGCTGCCCCAGTGGAGCCTCTCCTATTTCACAGAGAGTCAGGCAGTGGAGTGGCGTGACCCGGCGTTCTGGAAATCCCTCTGGCTGATCGTGCCGGTGATGGTCTTCTCCTTCAGTCATGCGCCCATTATCTCCTCCTTCAGCGCGGCGCAGAAAAAGCGCTGTCAGGAGAGTGCCGACCTGCGTGCCAAGCGGATCATCAAGTACAGCAGCATGCTGATTTGCGGCAGCGTGCTCTTCTTCGTGGTGAGCTGCGTGATGAGCCTGAGTCAGGCCGAGATGGCGCTGGCCCGCACCGACAATATCTCCGTGCTGTCGGCGCTGGCGAACAAGTTTTCCAATCCGCTGATCGCCTATGTGGGGCCGCTTATCGCCATTCTGGCCATGTCCAAATCCTTCCTCGGCACCTCCATGGGGGTTAGCGAGGGGACGGTGAGCATGGTGAGCGGTGCCTGTCAGGGGCTGGGGCTCTCTCTCAAGGAGTCGACCATCGTCCGGGTGTCGTCGGTGATCCTGTTTATGGTGACCGCCCTCATCACCTATCTGAACCCCAATGTGCTCGACATCATCGAGCGCGTCAGTGGCCCGCTGATCGCGGTGATCCTGTTTCTGCTGCCGGCCTGCTCCATCTATCGCTTACCCGCACTCAAGCGTTATCGCGGGCCGAGTACCCTTTTTGTGTTGGTGATGGGGCTGCTTGCCATCTCGGCCCTTATCTACGATCTGCTTTGACCGGGCAGTATCCCGCACAAATCCAAAAGGGCGACCATCTGGTCGCCCTTTTTCTGTGCATCGGGGTTAGCCGAGCAGGCCGGTGGCACTCTGGCCCGCCATCAGCAAGCCGATGGCCAGCACGCTGAACCAGACCAGGGTCGCACTTACCAGCAGATAGCCGCTGGCAACGAACAGACCGTCCCGCTGCAACATGCCGGTGCAGAGCAGCAGGATGGCCCAGGCGGGCATGGCATTGGTGAAGGGGATGGCGCCCAGGGGTAGCATCAGCAGCAGGGCGGCCAGCATGATCAGCAGACCGTTGCAGCGGTTGACCGTGCTGCTGCCGGTCAGCACCAGCAGGCGCGGGCGGATAACGCGATCGACCCGGGCCAGCAGATCCGCCCCTTTGTGCAGGGTCGGCTTGAGCTGGTCGGCGGCGAAGCGGCGCTCCATCAGCATGGCAGGCAGCCAGGGCACCCGATTGAGGGTGATGCCGATCCCGATAAAGAGGATCAACAGGCCAAACGGGGTGCTTACCCCGGGAATGGAGACCGGCAGCAGAAAGGGGACGGTGAGCAGCACGCAAAACAGCAGCATGCCCTGTTCGCCCACCAGCTCCAGCATCTGGCGCAGGCTGATGTGGCTCTCGTCGATGGCATGCGCGGTGGCCCGCAGGGTATCCGCGAGGGTGGTTTGGGGGTCGTGAAGTTGCGCGGCAACCATTCCCTGATGTCCTTTTGAGTAGTGATAACGGGCCCCGATGACCCGATTTGGCGCCAGCATACGTGGCAGAGGTTAACCGTCGATGAATGGTGGCAGGGGCGCATAGCGGCGCCAGTGGGGCGGCTCGGCAGAGGTTCCGGCGAGAGGGAAATCCCGCGATGAAAGTGATCCGGTACAGCCGCCATTTAGGATGGGCGCAGGATGCCTCTGGTATGCTTTCTGCACAATCACACAGGGAGCAGGGGACGATGATGAAGAGAGCCGGGATAGCGATGATGGGGCTGTTGCTGCCACTGGGGCAGGCCTGGAGTAGCGAGGCTGCGACCACATCTGGTTGGCAGGTGACGCCGTTTTTCGGCTACAGCTCAGCCATCGACTTCGAGAAGGGTGACGAGGTGGTGCAGCCGGTGCCGCTTTCTGCATCGCTTGATTCACTGCAGGGGCAGAGTTCCGGCAGCTGGGGTCTCTTTATCAGCAAGGAGGTGGATGATCCGGGCATGATCGAGCTGCTCTACAGCCATCAGTCCACCACCCTCTCTCCCGACCAGCCGGATCGCCTGACGGTGGACATCCTGCACTTTGCCGGTGCTTTGACCCTCTCTGACAACCTGATGGCGCCCTATATCGGCGCCGGGATCGGGGTGACCCGCTTTGCCGCTTACGACAGCGAGGTGACCCCTTCCATGTCGCTGGCGCTCGGGGTGCAACCGCGCCTCGCCGAGCATCTGGCCCTGCGGGCCGAGGTGCGCGGTTATGGCTCGCTGGTCAACGACAACAACCAGTTTCTCTGCAACCCGGAGCAGTGCGTGTTCAAGGTGCGCGGGGAGCTGGTGACCCAGTGGCAGGCCAATATCGGTCTTACCTTCCGCTTTTAGGTGGGGGGATTTCCCCCCATAAAACAGGGGCCCCTGGGCCCCTGTTTCAGCAGCAATGTTCCGCAGTGACCGGCAATCAACCGGCAGCTCTTCACGCCTCTTTATTAGTCGGCGTCGCCCATACCGCGCAGTTTCTACCCGCCTCCTTGGCGCCATAAAGCGCCTGATCCACCCGTTTGAACAGCGAGACGGCCGGCTCCCCGGGCTCGCGGATCCCCATCCCCAGACTGACCGTCATGGTATGGGTCGGGTCGGGGGCTATGGTGCGGGTCGCAGTGAGCAGGGTGTTGGTCAGTTGCTGCAAATCGGCTTCGTGAGCGACGGGCAGCAGCAGGGCAAACTCTTCACCACCGACACGGGCCGCCAGCGCACCCGGTGGGCAGTGCTGTTGCAACAGCTCGCCAAACTGCTGCAGCACCCGATCCCCGATATCGTGGCCGTAGTTGTCATTGATCCGCTTGAAGTGATCCAGGTCCAGCAGGATGAGGGCATGGCAAACCCCTTGCTCCAGAAACAGCTGCTGATGAAAGTAGCGCCGGTTTGGCAGCTTGGTCAGATCGTCAAACAGCGCCTGCTCTCTGAGCCGGGTATTGATATGAAAGAGGTGGTGCATGGTGCTCAGGATGCCGATGCTGCTGAGCAGGATGCCGCTGGAGCGCAGCAGATCCTCGGCATAGATGGCGAGCCAGAGCGGCTGCGCCACCAGCTCATCCATGATGTCGGCGGTGGCCCCCATGATCCACAGCATCAGACCGCAGGAGAGCATGCGGTAGGTGTGGGTGGGCAGGTGGGCGCACTGCACCACCCAGAACAGGAACAGCATGGTGAGCCAGTTGATCACCTCGAAGCCAAAGCTGACGGCGTAAAAGCGCTCGTAGGGGAAGTGGGGCAGCAGCAACAGATGAAGGGTCATGATGGCCAGCATCAATCCCCCCAGCAACAAGATGTGGGAACGATGCTCCCGATCGAGCTGATGGTAGTGGGAGAGGCTGATATCGAGACGATCAAACTGCATGGTGTTCCTCGGATTGGGCCCGCCATCAGCTTGCAAACAAGGGGCTGTGTAATGGCATGCCGTGGTCGGATAACAGGAAACGGCTGGTCTGTCAGTGTAAACGAGCGGGCCCGCAGCGCGCGATATCGATGACGTCAGCTTGTGGGCTGGCTCAGGGTTTGCGCACTTCTGGTGCGCGACGTATCGCCTGCCCTGTGACAGGGCGGTTCAGTACCGGTTAGCGCAGAGCGTGCGCCATTTTGGTGCGTTAACGATGGCTGAGATAGTTAATTTAATGATTTTTAAGGATTTAAAATTATGGCCCACTTTATGCTTTTTACATGTCAGACGGTCTCTTGCGCTCATCGGCGGCAGACGCAGTGATGAGGAAGTGGCAAGAGGCATCCCCGTGCCGGGCGCGGGTGTGATTCTGGCGGGTTGCAGCAACACCTTGCGGTTCGCCACAGATTCAATCAGGGAAACGGAGCCGGTCTTGTACCGGTACGACAGGGAAGGAGAGTGCTCTATGGTCAAAAAATGGATGATGGCGGGTCTGACGATGTTGCCTGCCTTGCTGGTTACCCCAAGTTGGGCCGAAGAGGTCGCTCAGGTACAGGCGGCGGTGGCACCGGTTGCCGCCATGACAATCAACAAGGGTGACAACACCTGGATGCTGCTCTCGGCGGCCCTGGTGATCCTGATGTCGATCCCCGGTCTGGCCCTCTTCTACGGTGGTCTGGTGCGGGCCAAGAATATGCTGAGCGTGCTGATGCAGGTCTTTACCCTGTTCTGCCTTATCTGCGTGCTCTGGGTAATTTACGGTTATTCACTGGCCTTTACCGAGGGGGGCAATTTCTACGGCTCCTTCAGCAAGGTGCTGCTCAAGGGGGTGACCCCTGACTCCATCGCCGCCACCTTCAGCAAGGGTGTCGGGATCAGCGAGCTGATCTATGTGGTGTTCCAGGGGGCCTTTGCCGCCATCACCTGCGGCCTTATCGTGGGGGCGTTTGCCGAGCGCATCAAGTTTGCCGCCGTGCTGCTCTTCTCGGTGATCTGGTTCACCTTCGCCTATATCCCGCTGGCTCATATGGTGTGGTATTGGGCGGGTCCGGATGCCTATACCAGCGCCGAAGCCGCAGCAACCGCGACCGCAACTGCCGGGTATCTGTTCCAGCATGGTGCGCTGGACTTTGCTGGCGGCACCGTGGTGCACATCAACGCCGCCGTGGCGGGTCTGGTGGGGGCCTATCTGGTGGGCAAGCGTCTGGGCTACGGTCGTGATCCCATGACCCCCCACAGCCTGACCATGACCATGATCGGCGCCTCCCTGCTCTGGTTCGGCTGGTTCGGTTTCAACGCGGGCTCCGCGCTGGAAGCCAACGGGGTGGCTGCGCTCGCCTTTATCAACACCTGGGTGGCACCGGCTGCGGCAGCTCTGTCATGGACGTTGGCCGAGTGGGTGATGAAGGGGCGTCCCTCCCTGCTGGGTGCGGCGTCCGGAGCGGTGTCCGGTCTGGTGATGATCACCCCGGCGGCCGGGTTTGTCGGTGTCGGTGGCGCGCTGGTGATGGGTCTTGTCAGTGGTGTGGCCGGTCTGTGGGGCGTCCACGGTCTCAAGCGTCTGCTGGGGGCCGATGACAGCCTGGATGTCTTCGGTCTGCACGGGGTGTGCGGCATTCTCGGCGCCCTGCTGACCGGCGTCTTTGCCAGCCCGGATCTGGGCGGCACCGGGGTGTGGGACTATGTCACCAATCAGGTTGCCGATGGCTACTCCATTCTGACTCAGGTGAAGATCCAGGCCATCGGGGTCGGTGTCACCCTGTTCTGGTCCGGTGCCGTGGCGGCGATTGCCTTCAAGGCGGTCGACATGCTGGTGGGTCTGCGGGTGAACGGCGATGCCGAGCGGGAAGGGCTGGATGTCACCTCCCACGGCGAGAAGGCTTACAGCATGTAATCCCGAATGCCAGACAACAAAAAACCGCCGGAACCGGCGGTTTTTTTATGACTCTAAAGCTGCAAAGCCTGAGTTCACACGCTTAGTTCACGACGGCCACGTTGATGCTGCCATTGCCCTGGGTCATGCGCACGCGAGCACCCGGGGTGAAGGTGGGGCTGGCTTTCTGCACGACCACGATGGCTTCGCCGTTCTCTTTCTTGATCTCCAGCTCGACGCCGTCGACCTGGTTGAGTTTGTCGCCAGCGGCCTTGCCGGCTGCCGCGCCGGCAATGGCACCACCTGCTGTGGCGATATCACGGCCGGTGCCGCCGCCTATGGTGCTGCCCAGCAGGCCGCCGACTACGGCGCCGCCAATGGTGCCAATCAGGGAGTTCTCATCGGCCTGGATCTTCACCGGGCGGGTGGAGATGATGGTGCCATAGCTGACGGTTTGTACCTGCTTGGCACGGTCTTTGGTGTAGACATCGCCAGAGTAGACATCGCTGTTGGCGCAACCGGTGACGGTAGTGGCGGCCAGCAGGGCAATAAGGGTCATACGTTTCAACATGATGGGCCTCCAAGGCTGAATAGAATTCAAACAATCAGTTTGATGAATTGAACTTTACTCCAAGCAAGCGGGACATGAAATCGGCAAAATGTAACCAATTATGCGTTCTGTAACCGGTTTTATCCTTGAATCGCAGCTGTACTTGAGAGGGTTTTAACCAGCACAAGCCGATCCTCGCCGGGGCCGAAGTAGTCGGCGACCTCTTCAACCAGTTGATAGCCAAGACGGTAGTAGAGGCGCTGGGCCGGATTGGCCGGATCGACCGTGAGCCGCAGTTCGCTTATCTGCAGCGCCTGCTGGTTGGCCTCCATCTGGCGCATCATCCGCTCCGCGAGGCCGAAACCGCGCGCCTCGGGCAGCACCGCCAGCGAGAGCACCCAGCCTTGCGACCGCTCCTGACCAAAGCCACCCAGCACATAACCCACCAGTTGCCCCTCGTATTCGGCCACCAGCAACAACTCGGGCCATAAATCCATCGCCTGACGGAAGAAGAAGGCGGGATAGACATCTTCACCAAAGACTTTGGCATCGATCTGCCAGATGGCGTGCATGTCATTGTGGGTGGCGGTGCGTAGCAGGGGCGGGTTGTGGTGCATCAGGACTCCATCGGCAGCAAACGGATCGGCAACGCCGCTGACCTTGGGGCCAACGGCAGAAAAGGAGTCATAGGGTAGTGGTCATCCCCTGCCGGATGCAAGGGATTGGCGGTTATGGCGGCAGCGGTCTGCTGTGGGGCAGTTTGGGAGCCTTGCGAAAGCCGTCGAGCAGGTGGCGAAGGGTGAGCCAGGGGTGGCGCAGCAGCATGCGGGGGCCACTCCAGCGCATCACCTGCTGGATCTGTTTGCGCATCGCTGGCGCGTAGCAGTGGATGTTGCAGTTGGCGCAGGTGGGCTTGTGGCCGTGGCCGTGGCCGTAACGGCAGCGGGCGAGCCGCTGGTGGGCGAAATCTCGCAGCTTGCGACAGTGACGGCAGTGGGGATCCTGATGGTGGTGCTGGCAGTAGAGGCGGATCATGGCGCTGACCGTCCGCTGCTCGCGCACCAGTCTGGGGTGAACGCTTGCCGCTTTGCCGGTGCTGGCGTGCGCGCCCCTTGCTGGGTTGGCTTGATGAATTTTCATGGTCGCCATTTTCCTGACCAGCCCGGGCAGGGTGTTGATACAGGTCAAAAGGGGGGACAAAAAAACAGGGCCCGCAGGCCCTGTGTCATCAGATGAGGCTGGTTGCCTGCTCCAGCCAGGCGAGATCCTCACCCTCGAGCAGCGGGCTCAGGCGGCGGAACACTTCGGCGTGGTATTCGTTGATCCAGCGGAATTCGGCCGGGCTCAGCAGGCTGCGGTCGATCAGGCGGGTATCGAACGGTACATAGGTCAGACGCTCGAAGCCCAGCATCGGCAACTCGCCGATCTGCTCCAGCTCGCTCACCACCACCAGGTTTTCGCAGCGGATGCCAAAACCATCTTCGCGGTAGTAGCCCGGCTCGTTGGAGAGCACCATGCCCGGTTGCAGTGCCACCATGTTCCCTTTCGGGGCGATGCGCTGGGGCCCTTCGTGGACGCTCAGGAAGTGGCCGACGCCGTGACCGGTGCCGTGATCGTAGTTGTAACCGGCTTGCCACAGCGGCATACGGGCCAGCACGTCGAGCTGGATACCGGCGGTGCCGCGCGGGAAGCGGGCCTGATCCAGCGCGATATGGCCCTGCAATACGCGGGTAAACATCGCTTTCTGCTCGTCGGTCACCTCACCCACCTTGATGGTGCGGGTGATGTCGGTGGTGCCATCCATATACTGGGCGCCGGAGTCCAGCAGATAGAGGCTGTCCTGACCAAACGAACGGGGGGCGCCGTTGGTGTGGTGGTAGTGACACATGGCGGCATTGGGGCCAAGCGCAGAAATAGTATCGAAGCTCGGCTCGACGTAGTGCTCCTGCTCGCGGCGGAACGCTTCCACCTGATCGGCCAAGGTGCCTTCATCCACCCCTTCAAACTCGCCGGAGGCGATCAGCCGATCCAGCCAGGCGAGGAAGCGGGTCATGGCCACGCCATCGCGCAGATGAGCGGCGCGCATGCCGGTCAGCTCGATCTCGTTCTTGCATGCCTTCGGCAGCATGGTGGGGTCTTGCCCAGCCACCAGAATGGCGCCCGCCTCTTCCATGATGAGCTGGGTCCAGGCGTTGGCGCTGTCCGGATCGGCCAGCACCTTCTGTTGATCTTCACCGATGCGCTGCAGCACATCTTCCAGCTTGTCGATGGGGTAGACGGAGACATCCTGCCCCACGTGCTGGCTGAAGGCGAAGCAGTCGATCTTGTCGGTATCGACGAAGAAATCCATGGTGGTGTTGGCGTAGAGCACCGCAAAGCCCAGCACCACCGGCAGCCGGTCGATATCGCGGCCACGCAGGTTGAGCAGCCAGTTGATGGGCTCGGCCTGGGTCAGCAGCACGGCATCCAGCCCGCGCTTGCGCAGGTCGGCCGCCAGCTGTTCACGTTTGGACTGGCTGGACTGGCCCGCCAACTCCTCGCTGTAGAGGATGACCGGGCTCTTGGTCGGCTCCGGGCGATCGCTCCAGTTCAGGTCGATGGGGTTCTGCTCGACGCGGATCAGCTCGATACCGCGGTCGGCCAGCACGGCCTTGGCATTCTTGTACCAGGTCAGGCTGTGCAGGCGGGCATCGAAGCCAACCCGGGAGCCTGACGGCAGCTGTTCGGCCAGCCACTGCACATGAGGATTTTCAATGAGGTGGAGCAATTCGAACAGTTCGGCGGGAGTTTGCATCCGCGCCTGCACCGTATAGCGACCATCGACAAAGAGGGCTGCCTGCTGGGCCATGATGATGGCGACCCCGGCAGAGCCGTTGAAACCGGTGATCCAGTCAAGCCGCTCGGCATAGGCGGGGATGTACTCGCCGAGGTGCTCATCATCGTGGGGGATGATAAAGGCGTCCAACTCCTGCATGGCCAGCTCGGCCCTGACTTGGGCGACGCGGGTTTCAATTATCTCGAAATTATTCATGTCGTTAGTGCCAGATGGTTGCTATATGAGTGTTCAGTTTTTATGGCCGCTGGCCAGGATCCGCTTGATCGACTGACCTGCCGCTTCGATATGCTGCCTGAGCAGCACCACCGCCTCGTGCTTGCGCCGGGCGCGGCACAGTTCCAGCAATTGGGCGTGTTCACGTTCCGCCTTGTCTACTCCGTCGCTGGCAAAGAGCAGCTCGAAGCGGACATAGCGGTCACAGCTCAGATTGATCTGGGCGATCAGTTCAAGTGCCTGGGGGCGACCGGCTGCCTGATAGAGGGTGGCGTGAAAGCTGTGGTTCAACTCGGCCCAATGTTCGATCTGGGTGCCTGACTCCAGGGCGTGATCAAACTGGGCGAGGATCGCCTCCGCTTGCGCGAAGGTGGCTTCCGTCATCTTGTCGACGGCGTGAAACAGGGTATCGGCTTCCAGCAGCGCTCGCAAATAAAAGAGCTCTTCGATGGCCGAGGCGTCCAGCATGGTGACCACGGCGCCGCGATGGGCTTCGAACTTCACCAGCCCCTGCGCTTCCAGTTGCATCAGGGCTTCGCGCACCGGAATGCGGCTCACGGCCAGCTCTTTGGCAATGGCATCCTGACGCAAGGGGGCGCCAGCGGGGAACTCCCCACGGAGGATCCGGCCACGGAGGTTTTCCATCACCATCTGGGTTCGGGTCTTGTAGGGTGGGGTCATGGTCGGGTCACGATTGGGCGTTACAGAATTGTATATTGTATAAAGTTTGGCTGAATCTAACCTGTCACAATGGGCAAAGGCAAGGTTTTGGCCCCTTGAATGGGGCCGATGGCAGCGTTCGGGGCTCCACAAAAACAAAAATGCCGGTCAGCGTGGCTGACCGGCATGATGTCACTGATACGAAGCGAGCCTGTTACAGCTGCGGGCCTGCCGCAACCAGACGTTTGCCTTCGTCGTTATCGGTGAAGCGCTCGAAGTTCTTGATGAAGCGCCCTGCCAGATCGACGGCCTTGGCATCCCACTCGGCCTTGTCAGCGTAAGTGTCGCGCGGGTCGAGGATCGCCGGGTTCACATCGTGCAGCGCGGTCGGGATCTCCAGATTGAAGATCGGCAGCACCTTGGTCTCGGCCTTCTCGATGGAGCCATCCAGGATGGCATCGATGATGGCGCGGGTATCCTTGATGGAGATGCGCTTGCCGGTGCCGTTCCAGCCGGTGTTGACCAGATAGGCCTCTGCACCTGCCGCTTCCATCCGTTTTACCAGCTCCTGACCGTACTTGGTCGGGTGCAGGGAGAGGAAGGCTGCGCCGAAGCAGGAGGAGAAGGTCGGAGTCGGCTCTGTGATGCCGCGCTCGGTACCGGCCAGTTTGGCGGTGAAGCCAGACAGGAAGTGGTACTTGGTCTGCTCCTTGGTCAGTTTGGAGACCGGAGGCAGCACGCCGAAGGCGTCGGCAGTCAGGAAGATCACCTTGGTGGCGTGACCTGCCTTGGAGACCGGCTTGACGATGTTGTCGATGTGATAGATGGGGTAGGAGACGCGGGTGTTCTCGGTCTTGGATCCATCATCGAAGTCGATGGTGCCATCGGCAGCAACGGTCACGTTCTCCAGCAGCGCATCGCGACGGATGGCGTGGTAGATGTCCGGCTCAGCCTCTTCGGAGAGCTTGATGGTCTTGGCGTAGCAGCCCCCTTCGAAGTTGAACACGCCGTGGTCATCCCAGCCGTGCTCGTCATCGCCGATCAGCTGACGCTTGGGATCGGTGGAGAGGGTGGTCTTGCCGGTGCCGGAGAGGCCGAAGAAGATGGCGACGTCGCCGTCCTGACCCACGTTGGCGGAGCAGTGCATGGAGGCAATGCCGCGCAGGGGCAGGAAGTAGTTCATCATGGAGAACATGCCCTTCTTCATCTCGCCACCGTACCAGGTGCCACCGATGAGCTGCATCTTCTCGGTCATGTTGAAGGCAACAAAGTTCTCGGAGTTGAGACCCTGCTCCTTCCAGTTCGGGTTGGTGCACTTGGCACCGTTCATCACCACGAAGTCAGGCTTGAAGGTTTTCAGCTCTTCATCGCTCGGACGGATGAACATGTTTTTCACGAAGTGTGCCTGCCAGGCCACCTCGGTGATGATGCGCACGGCCAGGCGGGTATCCGGGTTGGCACCGCAGAAACCGTCGACCACAAACAGGCGCTTGCCGGAGAGCTGTTTGGTGACCAGCCCTTTCAGATGTGACCACACTTCCGGGGTAATGGCTTTGTTATCGTTTTTACCCTGGTCAGACCACCACACAGTATCCTGGGTAGTGGCATCTTTGACGATATATTTATCTTTCGGGGAGCGACCGGTGAAGATACCGGTGTTTACGTTGACGGCGCCCAGCTCGGTCACCACACCGCGCTCGAACCCTTCCAGGTCAGGGCGTGTCTCTTCCGCGAAAAGCTGCTCGTAAGAGGGGTTGCGAACGATTTCTTGGCTGTTTTTGATGCCGTACTGGTCCAGTCCTAATTGTTGGGCCAGGGTGGGTTCTGCCACGATTGTCATTGTATTCTCCTGGGTTCAGAGGTTGGTAGGGTTCTATCTGACGGTCATCCTATCACTTAGGTGGTAGAGTTTAGCGATCGCCATCAAACTTTATAAAATAGGGTATTTTTTTGTTATTAAAGTTAAAGGCGGGTTTTGCCCGCCTTTAATTAGTGTAACTGGTTTGCATCATTGCCGGGAGCCCTGCTGAACAGGGTTTCGACATCGATCCCATTAAATTGGTACTGGGCGCCGCAATAATCACAGTGCATGTCGATCTTGCCGAGCTCCTGCACCATCTCCATGACCTCTTCCTTTTCTATCTGCAACAGGGCTCCTTCGCAGCGCTCGCGGGAGCAGGTGCAGCGGAACTCGACCGCCTGCGGATCGAACACCCGCACCTTGTCCTGATGGTAGAGACGGTAGAGGATCTCCTCGGCTTCCAGACCGAACAGCTCTTCATCCTTGATGGTGCTGGTGAGCTGGGTCAGGTGCTCGAAGTCGTTGCTGTGATCTTCGCTCTGGGCGGGCAGCTCCTGCAGCATGATGCCGGCAGCGCGCGGTTCGCCCTCGTGGTAACCGGTGCGGATCCACAGCTTGGTGGCCAGCTGCTCGGACTGGGCAAAGTAGTGCTCCAGACAGCCCGCCAGGGTATCGGCGTCCAGCGCGATGATGCCCTGATAGCGCTCGCCCTGCTCTGGGGTGATGGTGATGATCAGCTGGCCATTACCGATCAGGCTCTGCAGCTTGCCATCGCTCGGCAGCTCGCCTTCATAGCGGGCCACGCCGCGCAGCTGCTGGTTGTTGTCACCATTGATCACGGCCAGACGCACCGGGCCATCGCCCTGCAGTTGAACCGTGATGGAGCCTTCAAACTTGAGGGTGGCGGTCAGCAGGCTGGTGGCGACCAGCAGCTCGCCCAGCAGTTTTTGCACCTGCACCGGGTAGTTCTGGGCTTCCACCACATGGCGGTAGGTGTGATCCAGCTGGACCAGCTCGCCACGCACTTCGTACTCTTCAAACAGATAGCGATACAGCAGATCTTGGTTGCTCATCATGTATTCCTGGCTTTTCGGTGAGGTAAATCGGGCGGGCTGGGGTTGATGCCAGCCCGGTATCAAATCGGGGTCGGTCAGTACTGTTTGACCTTGAGCAACTGGCGTCGCTCCTGCTTGTCGGGGCGGCGCTCGGGGCTGGGGGCAAACTGGCTATTGAAGCGGCGCGCCTCGCTGTTCTCGGCCCGTTTTTTCAGGCTCTCGGCGGTCTCTTCATAGAGCTGCTGGGCCAGCGGGGCCGATTTGCGCTGCTCGCTCAAGGCCAGCACCCGCACTTCGCGTTCGTCCTGCCCCTGCCAGAAGCGGATCAGTGCCCCCACTTCCACCTGTTTGCCCGGTTTGCTGCGCTGACCATTGTAGTGCACCTTGCCCCCGTCTATCTGATCCCGCGCAATGGAGCGGGTCTTGTAGAAACGGGCCGCCCACAACCACTTGTCGAGACGAACCTCGAGGGCACTTTCTGCATGATTGGGCATGAACAGGCTCCATAACGGGGAAAAGAGGTGGTCGATTATACCAGAGCACGGGGTCGGGATAGAAACCGGGCCGCCGCCGCGCGGGGCGCAAACCATGTCAAGGTGATGCAACATATGGGCAGTTTGCTGATTCACAAGGGAAAGCCGCTGCTTTATCGGGTATCCATGGGGGCTGGGAAGGGCCTTCATACCGCGCATATAAAGCTGCCGCCCCGGTTGGGGGCGGCAGCGTTCAAATCCGTTGACCATGTCAGAGTCAGAAGTGATCGTGCTGATCCGGCTTCTTCTGGTCGTGCGGCCCTTCGCTGTGGGCGATGGCGGTACGGATGAGGTCAACCCCGGCACGGATAATCAGTACCCCCATGTTGACCAGCTTGACGCAGACCCACATGAAGGTGATGAGCAGGATCAGCTTGAGCACGGTCTGGAACGCTTCCAGGAAGTTCTGCTCCAGCTGGGCGGTCAGGCCGTTGGCGCTGGTCATCAGCCAGGTGTAGACCTCGCGCACGAACGGGATGCGGCTTGGCATCTCCAGTACATCCAGTGCGGCAGGAAGCGCCTGGAAGATGACGATGCTGCCGAACAGGATCAAAATGACACCGATGGCGATGCCGAGGAAAAAGCCGAACTGTCTCATGGAGGGCTCCAGCGTTTGCTGCATGAAATTGAAGATAGCCGCCAATAGTAGGGAGTGCCCTGCTTCATCGCAATCTTCCGTGCACCGCCAGCGCGGCGGGAACGGCGGCGATCCGGCCGCTACCGTTGCCCAACTATCTGATTTCTGGGAGGCTTGTCGCCATTGTGCATAGGGAAAGCAAATTGATGTCGAGAACCCTCTTTTTACTCTTGCTGGCGCTGTTTGCCGCTCTGCCAGCCCTGAGCGCCGAACCGGCAGCCCCCACGGCAGCGGCCTGCGCCATCCGCCATCAGGATCAACTGCTGCTGGTGCAGGATCGCATCTCCTCCCGCTACAGCCTGAGCGGTGGCTATATAGATGGCGGCGAGAGCGCGCAGCAGGCGGCACTGCGCGAACTCTATGAAGAGACCGGCTTGCGGGGGGAGGTGGTGCAGGAGTTGGGCCGCTGGCAGCGGGCGCTTATCTTCGCTTGTCGCACTCTGGAGCCTATCGTCGCCCAGCAAGATTCCGATTTTGTCTCTCTGCTGAAAGCTCCCAATCTGGGGGGAGAGATCCTTAACGCCCGGCTGATCGCCATCGACCAGCTCCCCCGCGAGCAGCGCCGTTTCCCGGATCAGCTCGACTGGCTGCAATCCCGACTGGATAAGGTGCCCGAGAGCGAGGTGCACTGGCAGGCCGATTTTGTGGCGCAGGGCAATGCGCTGCATCAGGTCGAGATCCCGCTGATGCTGCACATGCAACAGTGGCTGGGGCCAGATGTCTGGTGGCTGTCGGTCAGCAATCTGTTTGGTTCAGGCGGCTTTCAGCTTGCCCTGATACCTTTGCTGCTCCCGCTGCTGGGGTGGCCGCGACTGCGCCAGCTGCTCTTTGCCATGCTCTGGCTCGGTCTGCTGGTGCAGGCGAGCAAGGAGGGGATCGGCTGGCCGCGCCCCTTCCATCTGCAACCTGAACTGGCGACTCACAGTGCCCAGGGCTTTGGCATGCCGAGCGGTCACACCGCGTCGGCCCTGCTGTTCTGGGGGGCGCTGCTTGGCTGGCTGTGGCCGACGCACCGTTGGCGGGTGCTCTCGCTGGCCCTGCTACTGGCACTGACTACAGGTCTTGCGCGGGTTTGGCTCGGGGTGCACTTTATCTCCGATGTGGCGGTTGGCCTGCTGATGGGCGCCATACTGCTGGCTGCTTGTCCCTGCTGGCGTACCGATGGGGGTGGGGCAGGCTGGTTGCTGCTGATTGCCGCGGCGCTGGCGCTCGGGGGAATGACCCAATCGGCCCATCTGACCGGTATCGGGCTGGTAGCGCTGGGCCTCTGGCTCGGGGGAAAGGCTGCCCTCGTTCGTGCTGGTTATCCCCCGCTGCTTACAGGGGGCGTTGTGCTGGCGGGCGGCTTGCTGATCGGTGCCGGCCTGTGGCTGTTGCCGCTGCTAACCAGTAGCTCGTTGATCATACTGCTCGGACAGTTTGTGCTCTTTTTCGGGTTGGGGCTCTGGTTGAGCGTCGGCCTCTGGTGGATACTCTCTCTCTTGAAACAAGACTCACGACCCAGGGGCGGACGCCCTGCAAGGGGAACTCTATGAATATGAAAAAAGTGGATTTGGCCAAGATAACCTTGGGGGTGCTGTTTCTCAGCCTCCTGATCATCTCCTGCTTTATGGTGCTGCGCCCCTTCCTGCCCGCACTGGTGTGGGCCACCATGATCACCATCGCTACCTGGCCACTGATGTTGATGGTGCAGCGGTTGCTGTGGGGCAAGCGTGCGCTGGCCGCTCTCTTTATGAGCCTGGTGCTATTGCTGATGTTTGTCATTCCGCTCTTTATGACACTGGCCAATGTGGCGGAGAAAGCCCCCATGCTGATCGAACTGGGGACCAATATCAGCCAGTCGCCTCCGCCCGAGCTGCTCTGGTTGCAGCAGATCCCGCTGGTGGGCGGCAAGCTCTATGACTTCTGGCAGCAAATTCTGGCGAGCGGTGGTCAGGTGCTGTTTGCCAAACTGGCGCCCTACTTCGGCCAGACGGCGCGCTGGCTGGCTGCTCAGGCCGGTAATCTGGGCATGCTGCTGGTCCACTTCCTGCTGACGGTCGGTATCTGTGGTCTGCTCTATCACTCCGGTGAAGTGGTGGCGACCGGCATTCGCCGCTTTGCCCACCGGCTGGCCGGGGATCGCGGTGACAATGCGACCGTGCTGGCTTCCCAGGCGATCCGCGCCGTGGCCATGGGGGTGGTGGTTACTGCGCTGGTGCAATCCTCGGTGGCCGGGGTGGGGCTGTGGATCGCTGGCATCCCCTACACCATGGTTCTGGTGGTGGTAATGTTCCTGCTCATCGTCGCCCAGATAGGTCCCTTTCCGGTGCTGATCTCCTGTGTCGGTTATCTCTACTGGAGCGGTGATACTACCTGGGGCACCTTCCTGCTGGTCTGGTCGCTGATCGCCGGCACAATGGACAACTTCCTGCGCCCTTTCCTCATCAAGCGCGGTGCCAATCTGCCCCTCATTCTCATTCTGGTGGGGGTTATCGGCGGCCTGCTGGCGATGGGGATCATCGGTCTGTTTATCGGCCCCGTGGTGCTGGCTGTGGCTTATACCTTGCTGGATGCCTGGATCAAGGAGGGTGACCACCAGTCAGAGGCGACCCATATCGCGGCAGCGCCCAGTATAGATTGACGGTTCTATAAAAAGACGATGCAAAGAGCCGCCCGATGGGCGGCTCTTTTGTTGATGATGACAGCGTCAGGCCAGTTGTTTCATACCTGAGCCGCAGCGGTTGTTCACAGCATCTGCTTGAGGCGATAGAGCAGGTCCAGTGCCTGGCGCGGGGTGAGCTCGTCCGGGCGCACCGCTTCCAGCTCTTCCACCACCGGATGAGACTGCGGGGCGAGAGTCACCGGAGCCGGGCGGTTTTCACCAGCGGCGACCGGAGTGGCACTCTCCAGCTCATGCAGTTTGTGGCGGGCCTGCTGGATCACCGATTTCGGCACCCCGGCCAACGCTGCCACTTGCAGACCGTAGGAGCGGCTGGCCGCGCCTTCCTGCACCGCGTGCATAAAGGCGATGGTGTCGCCGTGCTCCACCGCATCCAGATGGACGTTGGCCAGCCCGCTCATCAGCTCGGGCAAGCGGGTTAGCTCGAAGTAGTGGGTGGCAAACAGGGTGTAGGCGCCAATCTTGCTCGCCAGCTGTTCGGCGCAGGCCCACGCCAGCGAGAGGCCGTCGTAGGTGCTGGTGCCGCGGCCGATCTCGTCCATCAGCACCAGGCTGCGGGCGGTGGCGTTGTTGAGGATATTGGCGGTCTCGGTCATCTCCACCATAAAGGTGGATCTTCCTGAGGCCAGATCATCCGATGCTCCGATGCGGGTGAAGATGCGGTCGATGGGGCCGATGCGGGCGCTGTCCGCAGGCACGAAGGCACCGATATGGGCCAGCAGCACGATCAGCGCTGTCTGGCGCATGTAGGTCGATTTACCGCCCATGTTGGGGCCGGTGATGATCAGCATCCGCCGCTCCCGCTCCAGCCGGATGGGGTTGGCGATGAAGGGGTCGGTCATCACCTGCTCCACCACCGGATGGCGGCCCGCCTCGATGATGATCTGATCTTCGTCGATGAGGGTGGGGCAGCGATAGTCGAGGGTCTCGGCCCGCTCGGCCAGGTTGGCCAGCACGTCCAGCTCCGCCAGTGCGGCGGCGGAATCCTGCAGATCGCCGAGGTGGGGCAGCAGGGCGTCGAGCAGCTCTTCGTAGAGCCGTTTCTCCAGCGCCAGCGCCTGGGACTGGGCGGTGAGTACCTTGTCCTCGTACTTCTTCAGCTCGTCGATGATGTAGCGTTCGTTGTTCTTGAGGGTCTGGCGGCGGATGTAGTGGGCCGGCACCAGATGGCTGTTGGCCCGGCTCACCTCGATATAGAAGCCGTGCACCTTGTTGTAACCCACCTTGAGGGTGTTGATGCCGGTCAGCAGTTTTTCCCGCTCTTCGATGCGGGCGAGGCTGGCGGTGGCACCATTGGCGAGATCCCGCAGCTCGTCAAGCTCCTGATTGAAGCCGTCACGGATGACGCCACCATCGCGGATCAGCACCGGCGGCACCTCCATCACCGCGCGCTCCAGCAGGTCGAGCAGCTCGGGGAAGGTGCTGGCCCGCTCGGCCAGCTGTTGCACCGCTTCGTGCTCGTTGTCCGCCAGCAGGCGCTGTAGCTCGGGCAACTGGGCGAAGGCCTGACGCAGGCGGGTGAGGTCGCGAGGACGGGCCGAGCGCAGGGCGAGACGGGCCAGCACTCGCTCCACATCCCCGACCTGACGCAGCAGGCTGCCCAGTTCATCGTAGAGGTTCTGCTCGATAAGCGTATGGATGGTGCTCTGGCGACCTTTCAGGATCACCCGATCGCGGATCGGCTGGTGGATCCAGCGCTTGAGCAGCCGGCTGCCCATGGGAGTGGCGGTGCGATCCAGCACCTCGGCCAAGGTATTTTCATAGCCACCGGCCAGATTCTGGGTCAGCTCCAGATTGCGGCGGGTAGCGGCATCCATGATGACCGCATGATCTGGCTGCTCGAGGCGCACGTTGCGGATGTGGGGCAGGGCGGTGCGCTGGGTGTCCTTGACGTACTGCATCAGACAACCAGCGGCGCACAGGGCGGTCTCGCTCTTGTCGACGCCAAAGCCCACCAGATCCTGGGTGCCGAATTGTTGGCAGAGCAGCTTGCGGGCGGTGCCCAGCTCAAACTCCCACTCCGGACGGCGGCGCAGGCCGCGGCGCCCCTCGATATGGTGCAGGAACTCGAACGATTCGGGATAGAGCAGTTCGGCCGGATTGGTGCGCTGCAGCTCTGCCAGCAGGGTCTCTTCTTTCTCGAACTGGTTGATGAAGAAGCGGCCGGAGCCGATGTCCATGGTGCCGTAGCCGAAGCGGCGGCCATCGTGGTAGACGGCGGCGATCAGGTTGTCCTGCCGCTCGCTGAGCAAAGCCTCGTCGGAGACGGTGCCCGGGGTGATGATGCGAATGACCTTGCGCTCCACCGGCCCCTTGCTGGTGGCGGGATCCCCCACCTGTTCGCAGATGGCGGCGGATTCGCCGAGCTGCACCAGCTTGGCCAGATAGCCCTCGATGGCGTGATAGGGCACCCCCGCCATCGGGATGGGGCTGCCCGCCGACTGGCCGCGTTTGGTGAGGGAGATGTCGAGCAGTTGGGAGGCCTTGCGGGCATCGTCATAGAACAGCTCGTAGAAGTCGCCCATCCGGTAGAACAGCAGGATCTCCGGGTTCTCGGCCTTGAGGCCAAGGTACTGCTGCATCATAGGCGTGTGGGCGCTCAGATTGGCGCCGGGAGCGGAGCCTGTGGCGCCGCTGGCTTGGTGTTGTGCGGTCATGTTCTGTTCCAGAAGGGGCCTCTGCGGGCCAGTGTCTGCGGTGATGAGCCTTGAGCTTGATGGCGCCATTCTACACATAAGCGCCGCGCCGGGGGAGCGGGTGTTCCGGGCGCGGTTGTTCTGCACTATTGAAGGCATGGCACAGGTGCGGCACCTCACATTGCGGCAGGCAAGGGCGGTCTGCCGTGGTTGCGGGCGGCGCTAGCGGGATCGCATAATGTGCCTCTTGAGCGGATCAGAAGGAGTCGTGATGAAACTGGATGCAGAGATAGAGCACCTTGCCATCGAGCTGGGACGGGCCCTTGGCCAGCGGGGCTGGCTGGCTGCGACCGCCGAATCCTGTACCGGCGGCGGGGTGGCCAGCGCCATCACCGACATCGCGGGCAGCTCCGGCTGGTTCGATCGCGGATTTGTCACCTACACCAACGAGGCCAAGCAGCAGATGTTGGGGGTGAGCAGCGATAGCCTTGAACAGCACGGTGCCGTGAGCGAAGCCGTGGTGCTGGAGATGGCCCGCGGCGCGCTGGCGCACTCGTCTGCCTCCATCAGCGTTGCTATCAGTGGCATCGCCGGCCCCGGCGGCGCCACCGAGGGCAAGCCGGTTGGCACCGTCTGGTTCGCCTGGGCCGACCGCAACGGCCGTCACCACTCCCTGCTCGCCCGCTTCGACGGGGATCGCCGACAGGTGCGCCAGCAGGCGGTGAGACAGGCCTTGTCGGGTCTGTTGGCCCTGCTCAGATAAATTGGGCTTGATACTGTATGAATAGACAGTATACTTAGCCCAACTTCACTTCTTACTCACGATTTCCAGCGGAGATTGGCATGGATCAGAACAAACAGAAGGCACTGGCGGCTGCGCTGGGTCAGATTGAAAAGCAGTTCGGTAAAGGTTCCATCATGCGTCTGGGCGACAGCAAGACCATGGATATCGAAGCCATCTCTACCGGTTCCCTCTCGCTGGACGTGGCGCTTGGCATTGGCGGTCTGCCGTGTGGCCGTATCGTCGAGATCTACGGCCCGGAATCTTCCGGTAAAACTACCCTCACCCTGCAGGTGATCGCCGAAGCCCAGAAGAAAGGCAAAACCTGTGCCTTCGTTGATGCGGAACACGCCCTCGACCCTATCTACGCTGCCAAGCTGGGCGTCAACGTCGACGACCTGCTCATCTCCCAGCCGGATACCGGCGAACAGGCGCTGGAGATCTGCGACATGCTGGTTCGCTCCAACGCCGTTGACGTCATCATCGTCGACTCCGTGGCTGCCCTGACGCCGAAAGCGGAAATCGAAGGGGAGATGGGTGACTCCCACGTTGGCCTGCAGGCTCGTCTGATGTCCCAGGCGCTGCGCAAGCTGACTGCCAACATCAAGAACGCCAACTGCCTGTGCATCTTCATCAACCAGATCCGGATGAAGATCGGCGTCATGTTCGGTAGCCCGGAGACCACTACCGGTGGTAACGCGCTCAAGTTCTACGCCTCCGTGCGTCTGGATATCCGTCGTATCGGCGCCATCAAGGAAGGCGACGAAGTGGTCGGTAACGAGACCCGCGTCAAAGTGGTCAAGAACAAGGTGGCCCCGCCCTTCAAGCAGGCTGAATTCCAGATCTTCTACGGCGCCGGTATCTCCAAAGAGGGCGAGCTGGTGGATCTCGGTGTCAAGCACAAGCTGATCGACAAGGCCGGCGCCTGGTACAGCTACAACGGCGAGAAGATCGGTCAGGGCAAGGCCAACGTGATGAAGCTGTTCGCCGAGAACAAAGTGATGGCTGGCGAAGTGGAAGCCCGCCTGCGCGAGCTGCTGCTCTCCGGTGCCGTGCCAGTCGATGACAAGGCTGCACCGGTTGAGGCAGACGAGTTCGATGCCGAAAGCGAACAAGAGTTCGAATAAGGAACAAAGGAAGGCCGGGTAGATACCCGGCCTTGTTATTTATGATGGTTGATGAATCCGTTACCGAACCGGTCGAGCCTGCCGAACCGACCTTTGCCGAGCAGCTTGCCGCCGCCCGCGCCTTTGCCATGCGCAGTTTGGCCCGCCGCGAGAGTGCCGAGTCAGAGCTGGCCAACCGGCTGCGCCAGCAGGGCTTCAATGAAGAGGTGATCGAGGCGGTGGTCGACTACTGCCGCGGTTACAACTGGGTCAATGACGAACGTTACGGCGGTATGGCTGTACGGGCCGGTGCCGCCAAGGGCCATGGCCCCATCAAGATCCGTTTCGATCTGCGCCGCAAGGGGCTCGACGATATGCAGATTGATGCCGCATTCGATCAGCCGGAGTTGGACTGGTTCGAACTGGCGTTTGCCCTGCTCGAACGGCGCGCCCGGGTGGCCGATCTGGCCGATTTCAAGCTGAGGATGAAGTGGCTCAAATATCTGCTGGGGCGCGGCTTTACCCAGGATCAGGCACGTTACGCCATCTCTGCCCTGCAGGAGCAGGAAGAGTAACGCCACTGCGTGGCAAACGTCGTTTCACCTCTCCTGGTGGCAGGTTTTTCCTGCCGGCTCAGTAGGTTGCGAGCGCAATTCCGAAAAAGCCACCTTTTGTTTATCTCATCCCTCTTTCTGCGCTGCTTTTTTGCCTCTCGACAGTGAAAAAAGCCACTGTGGGCAGCGGCGCTCTTATCTGGCCCGTTTATGTGCGCTTTTTCGCCCGTGGCGGCCCTGTCTGTTTTACTTTACCCCGCAGAAAACTTACATTAATGCGGTTAAAAGTCCGTATTCGAATCAAGCAGGATTTTCCATGTATATGTCCACGTCAGAGATTCGCGCTGCGTTTCTCGAGTATTTCCGTTCCCAGGGGCACCAGGTTGTCTCCTCCAGCTCGCTGGTACCGCATAACGACCCGACCCTGTTGTTTACCAACGCGGGTATGAACCAGTTCAAGGACGTGTTCCTTGGCGCAGACAAGCGTGCCTACAATCGCGCGACGACTTCCCAGCGTTGCGTGCGTGCCGGTGGTAAGCACAACGATCTGGAAAACGTCGGATATACCGCTCGTCACCACACCTTCTTCGAAATGCTGGGCAACTTCAGCTTCGGTGACTACTTCAAACAGGATGCCATCAAGTTTGCATGGGGCTTCCTGACCGAGGTGCTGCAGCTGCCGAAAGATCGCCTGCTGGTGACCGTCTACGCGACTGACGATGAAGCTTTCGATATCTGGGAAAAAGAGGTCGGTGTCCCGGCCGATCGCATCGTGCGTATCGGTGACAACAAGGGTGCCCCTTACGCTTCCGACAACTTCTGGGCGATGGGTGATACCGGCCCGTGCGGTCCCTGCACCGAGATCTTCTATGACCACGGCGATCACATCTGGGGTGGCCGTCCCGGCTCACCGGAAGAGGATGGCGACCGTTTCATCGAGATCTGGAACGTGGTCTTCATGCAGTTCAACCGTCAGGCTGACGGCACCATGGAGCCGCTGCCCCGTCCGTCCGTGGATACCGGCATGGGTCTGGAGCGTATCTCCGCCATCATGCAGGGTGTCCACTCCAACTACGAAATCGACATCTTCCAGGCGCTGATCAAGAAAGCGGCCGAGATTGTCGGTACCACCGATCTGAGCAACCAGTCCCTGCGCGTCATCGCTGACCACATCCGCTCCTGCGCCTTCCTGGTGGCAGATGGCGTGATGCCGTCCAACGAAGGCCGTGGCTATGTGTTGCGTCGCATCATCCGCCGCGCCGTGCGTCACGGTCGCAAGCTGGGCGCTACCGATGTCTTCTTCTACAAACTGGCTGCCGAGCTGGCCGTGCAGATGAAGGATGTTGCTGCCGAGCTGATCGCCCAGCTGCCGCTGGTCGAGCGCGTGCTGCGTATCGAAGAGGAGCAGTTCGTCCGCACTCTGGATCGCGGTCTGCTGCTGCTGGAAGAGGCTCTGGCCAACCTGGGCGATGCCAAGGTTATTCCGGGCGAAGTGGTATTCAAGCTCTATGACACTTACGGCTTCCCGGCCGACCTGACTGCCGACGTGGTGCGCGAGCGCGAGATCGGCATCGACGAAGAGGGCTTCAAGGCCGAGATGGAGAAGCAGCGTGCTCGTGCCAAAGAGGCCTCCAGCTTCGGCGTGAACTACAACGAGATGCTCAAGCTCGACTTCGAGACCCCCTTCACCGGTTACAAGACCCTGACCGAGCGCACCCGCGTGGTCGGTATCTACAAGGGTGTGGAAGAGGTAAGCGGTCTTATCGCCGGTGACGAAGCGGTCATCGTGCTGGAAGAGACCCCCTTCTACGCCGAGTCCGGCGGCCAGATTGGCGACAGCGGTACCCTGAAAGTGGACGACGGTATCTTTGCCGTGACCGACACCCTGAAAGCAGGCAAGGCGATCATCCACAAGGGCTACATGGAGCTGGGCACTCTGGAGAAGGGCGCCGAAGTGGAAGCCGTGGTTGATGGCGATCGTCGTCAGGCCATCGCCCTGAACCACTCAGTGACTCACCTGCTGCACGCTGCCCTGCGTCAGGCTCTGGGCGAGCATGTCACCCAGAAAGGTTCTCTGGTTGGGGCCGAGCGCATGCGTTTCGACTTCTCCCACTTCGAGGGGCTGACCATGGCGACCATTCGCCGGGTCGAGGAGCTGGTCAACAACCAGATCCGCGCCAACCACGAAATCACCACCCAGCTGATGGATCTGGAAGCGGCCAAGTCCGCCGGTGCCATGGCGCTGTTTGGTGAGAAATATGAAGACGACGTGCGCGTGGTGCGCATGGGCGATTACTCCACCGAGCTGTGCGGCGGTACCCACGCCAAGCGCACCGGTGACATCGGCTTCTTCAAGATCATCGCCGAGAGCGGCATCGCCGCCGGCGTGCGCCGCATCGAAGCGGTGACCGGCAAGGCCGCCATCGACTTCATGCATCAGGTCGGTGAGCAGATCGAAGAGGCTGCCGCGCTGGTGAAGGGCGATCAGTTCAGCATCGCTGACAAGGTTCGCCAGGTGCTGGACAAGGCCAAGATGATGGAACGCGAGCTGGAGCAGCTCAAGGCCAAGCTGGCCGCCCAGGCCGGTAACGACCTGCTGGGTCAGGTCATCGAGATCAAGGGCCAGAAGGTGCTGGTTGCAGCGCTGGAAGGGGCCGATCCGAAATCCCTGCGCGGCATGCTGGACGAACTGAAGAACCAGATGAAGTCTGGCGTGGTGCTGCTGGCCACCACCGGCGAGGGCAAGGTCAACCTCATCGCGGGTGTCACCAACGACCTGACCGGCAAGGTGAAGGCCGGTGAGCTGGTCAATCTGGTGGCCCAGCAGGTGGGTGGCAAGGGCGGTGGTCGTCCCGACATGGCCCAGGCGGGTGGTACCCAGCCTGAGGCAGTGCCAGCGGCCCTGCAATCCGTACACTCCTGGCTGGAAGAGCGCCTGTAATCGGGCGAGGTGATCTGTGGCACTCTATGTACAGAAGTACGGCGGCACCTCGGTCGGCACGCTGGAGCGGATCGAGGCGGTAGCTGAGCGGGTCGAACAGACCCGCGCCCAGGGACATGACGTGGTGGTGGTTGTTTCCGCCATGTCGGGCGAAACCAACCGGTTGCTGGGCATGGCCCAGCAGCTGGATCCTGATGCCAACCGGCGCGAGATGGATGTACTGGTCTCCACCGGTGAACAGGTCACCATAGCGCTGCTGGCCATCGCGTTGAACAAACGCGGTTGCCCCGCGGTCTCGATGACCGGTGATCAGGTTCGCATTCACACCGATTCCGCCTATGGCAAGGCGCGCATCACCCACATCGACACCGACCGGGTTCAGGCTGAACTGGGCGCGGGCAAGGTGGTGGTGATCGCGGGCTTCCAGGGTCGTGACGAGCACAATGCCATCACCACCCTGGGGCGCGGTGGCTCCGACACCACGGCGGTCGCCGTGGCGGCGGCCATCAAGGCCGATGAGTGCCAGATCTTTACCGACGTGGACGGGGTCTATACCACGGATCCGCGCATCGAGCCCAAGGCGCGTCGTCTCGACACCATCACCTTCGAGGAGATGCTGGAGATGGCCAGCCTGGGCGCCAAGGTGCTGCAGATCCGTTCGGTGGAGTTCGCGGGCAAGTACCGCGTGCCGCTGCGGGTGCTGTCGAGCTTTGTCGAGGGAGAGGGAACGTTAATCACATATGGAGGTGAGAGGATGGAAGCTCCCCTGGTATCCGGGATAGCGTTCAATCGCAACGAAGCCAGCCTGACCATTCTGGGTGTGCCGGACCGGCCCACCGTGGCAGCGCAGATCCTGAATCCGATCAGCGACGCCAACATTGATGTCGACATGATAGTGCAGAACACGCTGGGCGATGGCACCGCTGATTTCACCTTCACGGTGAATCGTGACGACTATCGCCGTGCCCGGGCACTGCTGGAGGAGACCGCCACCGAACTTGGCGCCTCCTGCGTGCAGGGAAATGGCGAAATTGCCAAGGTTTCCATTGTCGGTGTCGGCATGTGGAACCATCCCGGTGTTGCGCGCACCATGTTCAAGGTATTGGGCGAGGAGGGGATCAACATGCAGTTGATCTCGACCTCTGAAATCAAAATCTCTGTGGTGATTGACGAGAAGTATCTGGAGCTGGCGGTGCGAGCCCTGCACGCGGCTTTCGGGTTGGATCAGGCACCGCAAGAGCAGCCCTTGGGCTAACAATCTCTGATTGATTTAGTTTCAACCATTTACCATATCGGTATCTTTGTTAGATAATGTCGCATATCGATATAAAAACAAAACAGGATACAGGAGCAAGCGAATGCTTATTTTGACTCGTCGTGTTGGGGAAACCCTGATGATTGGTGATGAAGTAACTGTCACCGTACTGGGCGTTAAAGGCAACCAGGTCCGTATCGGTGTTAACGCGCCGAAAGAGGTCTCCGTACACCGCGAAGAGATCTACCAGCGCATCCAGGCCGAGAAAGTTCCGGGCCAACCGGGCTTCTAAGCCACTTTCATGGCTGTGACAAGGCGACACCTCATGTGTCGCCTTTTGTTTTTCCGGCCCCCTGAAATCGCCCTGCAGGGCGCGAAACTGCGGGATAAGTGCCAATATTGTTTGAATATTCCACGCTTTGGCCAAATGCTGAGCGAACGCACTTTTTTCTCCAAAAAAGTGTTTGACTAAAAATCCTTGTGAAGTATTATCAGCCCCGCAAACGGAGAGGTGGCCGAGAGGCTGAAGGCGCTCCCCTGCTAAGGGAGTATGCGGCTTATACCCGCATCGGGGGTTCGAATCCCCCCTTCTCCGCCATTTGCGCCCGTAGCTCAGCTGGATAGAGTACCTGGCTACGAACCAGGTGGTCAGAGGTTCGAATCCTCTCGGGCGCACCAT